>JAJDAM010000720.1 GCA_029261905.1 Deltaproteobacteria bacterium | reverse complement strand
GTGCTGATTGCGGGGAGCGGTCCGCTGGACTTCCGTGGAGGCCACCCCTGGCCGCCCACGCTTTCGAAGAATTTTGGACCAGGGCTAAGACACCGGGCCGTAGCTCGTTTTCGGAAAGAAGTCGCCGCGGCCCTCGGGGGTCAGATCGAGGAAGTGCCAGAACGGCGAAAGCAGATCCATCCCGTTGAAATGACCTTCCTCCATCATCGCGCTGACGGATGTGAAGTGGTAGAGCTGGCCGGATTCGCGACGGAACACCGAGATGCCGGGCTGTTGGTCGCCCTCGGAGCCTTCGAATCCGAGTCGCTGCTTCAGATCGGACCTGGCCGCGGACACGACGCGCAGGTTGTTCCAGCCGCGGCCCCGGGCATGGTCGTCGAACGCCTCGAGGTCACCCGCGACCAGCACCGCGAAGTTCACGCGCTGCCGGAGATGCTCCATCAGTGCGTTGTAGCCGTCGGCCCAGAGTGTGCACATCGGACACGGATTCTGCTGCTTCTTGCCGTGCATGAAATGCATCAGCAGCAGCGGCTTGTCGGGATCGTCGAACAACTCGGACAACCGCACGGCGGCCGTTCGTCCATCGCGCAACTCCTCGAACGCCTGATCCTCGATCGTCGTATCGGTCGGCAGCTCGCGTCGCAACGCAGCGACCCGACCCACCTGCTCTTTCAGAGCGATTTCGGCTTCGAGAAGTTCAGCGCGGGCCTTTCGGTATTCGGGTGTCTCGTTGAGAAGCGATTTCACGCTCATTGCGAACTCTCCGTTTGAAGCTGTTCTGCGAGCTTCGCGAGTATCGTCTGCCAGCCCTGTTCATGACCGTCGTAACTGTCGGTGTCGGGCAACTCGTCGTGAACCAGTACGATTCGGGTCTGGCCCGCTGCGGCAGGCTCGAGGGTCACTTCGATGCGGGTCTGTTTTTCACCTTCGGGTTGAAACTCTGATATCCAGGTCATCACGAGTCGCTTGTGCGGCTCGATCTCGAGGTATTCGCCCTGGTGTAGATAATCCTGCTCGGCACCGTGCATGATGATTTGAAAACGTCCGCCCACGCGGAAATCGAGCTCTACGCTGGCCGGCTTCATGTCCGGCGCAGGACACATCCAGATGGCGAGGCCTTCTGGATCCGACCACGCCTCGAACACCTCTTCGGGCGAGGCTGGGAGCAGTCGGTCCTGGACGATCGGCGCGCGTCGTTTCGATTGCGTCATCGTTTACTCCTGCGCTTCTTGCGCGACTTCGTTGTGCCGCTTCGGAGATACGCCTCGAGAGAGTCGAGACGTTCTTCCCAGAAGCGAACGTAACCGTTCGTGTAGTCGGCGGCCGCGGACAATGGCGCGGCATCGAGCGAGCAGTGATGCTCGCGCCCCTTCACCTCTCGCTGCAACAGACCGGCATCTTCCAGTACGCGCAAGTGTTTGGAGATGGCTGCGAATTCAGGCTCGCGCCGCCATGCCAAACAGCCAGAGACAACTGCCAAGTCCCACCAGGAACGACAGGGAACGCGCGGGCGCGAGATCCGATATGTAGAAACCCGCGTGCAGGATGCGAGCGCCGACGAACAGCATCGCGGCAGTCGCTGACGAACCCGGATCGGCTCCGGCCGAATGCGCAACGAACACGGCCGCCGTGAATACGGCGAGCGCCTCCCAGGCATTGTTCTGCGCTGCGACAGCCCGGGCTCCGGCACCCGTCAGCTGAGTGGATTGCGCGCGGGGGTTGTTGTTGTCGACCGCATCGAACTGCTGCGACTTGAAGTAGCCGCCAACCCCGGCCAGCACGATCGGGAGCAACACGGCGACGAGAAGACACCAAAACGGAGTGGTCATGATTCACCTCTGAATGACGGTTCATTGAAAGTAGGGGTGCGAACACGAATCCGAGGCAACCAGCAGCGGGCGTCCTTCGTTGCTGCCTCCGCGTTCGACGCTACCACGAATCTGCGATTCGGGGACGAATTCCCGCCCGGGTCCCGATGTTCGCTTCACTCGTCTGATGCAGAGGCCTTTTCCTGCTGTTCGGGACCTGCCGGCCCGAACGGGCTATTTCTCTGGTCCCCGTTTCATTCGCCTGTTGTTTTCGCCTGTTATTTTCGCTGTTGTTTTCTAAAGAGGACGCCATGGCCCCGGAATCTCGACACGAAACCCGGATCGCAGAAATCATCGGGAAGCTGGACCTCGACGAGAAGGTCTTCATGTTGTCCGGACACGGGTTCATGGACCAGATCGCGAAAGACGGCCGCTACTGCGGGAGCGCCTACCACATCGGGGCGGGCAACGAGCGTCTCGGTGTACCCCCGCTGATGTTCCTCGATGGCCCGCGCGGCGTAGGGATGGGCCAATCGACGTGTTTCCCGGTGCCGATGGCGCGCGGTGCAAGCTTCGACATCGATCTCGAGCAACGAATCGGCGACGCGATCGGCCGCGAACTGCGCGCACACGGCTCCAACCTGTTCGGAGGCGTTTGCATCAATTTGCTGCGCCACCCCGCCTGGGGACGCGCGCAGGAAACCTACGGTGAAGATCCCTTTCTGCTGGGCGAAATGGGTGCTGCACTCACCCGCGGCGTCCAGCATCACAATGTCGTCGCAACACCCAAACACTTCGCCGCGAACAGCATGGAGAACGCCCGGTTCACGGTCGACGTAGAGATCGACGAGCGCGCACTCCGAGAGGTCTATCTCCCCCATTTCAAGCGCTGCATCGACGCCGGTGCCGGCGCCGTCATGAGCGCCTACAACCAACTCAACGGTGCCTACTGTGGTCACAACTACGAGCTGTTGACGCAGATTCTGAAACAGGAGTGGGGGTTCGAAGGGTTCGTCTACTCCGACTTCGTGATGGGATGCCGCGGACCCGACGCCTTTTCGGCGGGTCTCGATGTCGAAGCGCCAGGTACCTATCACTACGGCGAAAAACTCGCGGACGCCTTCGAGCGCGGCGAAGTAGACGCGGACCGACTCGACGACGGCGTGCGACGCGTCCTCCACAGCCTGTTCCAGACATTGGAGAACGAAGATCCCGAGTCCTATGGCGCAGACAGCATCGCATCGGACGCACACGTCGCACTTGCGAAGGAAGCCGCGGACAAAAGCATCGTGCTGTTGCGCAACGAAGACACATTGCCCTGGGACGCATCGGCGCTCCGAACCCTGCTGGTGTTGGGCCCGTTGGCCAACCAGGAGAACCTCGGCGATCACGGATCGAGCCGCGTCTTTCCGCCATCGGTCGTCACACCGCTCGCGGGCCTGGAAGCGGCCATTCCGAAAGGGTGCAAGCTCACTCACGATCTCGGCGACGACCTCGATCGGGTCCGCGCGCTCGCAGCCGCATCCGACGCGGTACTCGTCGTTGCCGGCTACACCCACAAGGACGAGGGAGAGTTCATCCCTGGAGTGATGGTGGACTTGTCGGGTGACACCGACAAGTCCATCGGCGGCGACCGGTTGGATCTGACGCTGGGTGTCGAGCAGGAAGAGTTGATTCTGGTGGCGGCCGAGGCAAACGCGAACACCGTCGTCGCGGTCATGAGCGGATCGGCCGTATTGATGGAGAACTGGCGGCAGCGTGTCCCGGCAATCCTGATGCTCTGGTACCCCGGCATGGCCGGCGGCACCGCGCTCGCCGACGTGCTGTTCGGCCGCGTCAATCCCTCCGGTCGGTTGCCCTTCAGTGTTCCCATACAGGCAGAACATCTGCCGTTTTTCGATCGTGAGGCGACGCAGATCCGATATGACCTCTGGCACGGCTACACGAAGCTCGAGCGAGAGGGCATCACACCGGCCTTCCCGTTCGGGTTCGGACTCGGGTACAGCGAGTTCGAGTTCGCGAACGCCACTGCGGTCCCCGACGAAGCATCCGAAATCATTCGCGTAGAAGTCGACGTCAGCAACCGTGGAAGCCAGCATGGCGAGACCGTCGTTCAGGTCTACGCGGGTTGGCAGACTCCTTCAGCCGATCACCCGGTCAAGCGACTGTGCGGTTTCGGACGCCTCGCGTTGCGCGCTGGAGAAACACGTCGCGCGGTCATCGAAGTCGCGTTTCGTGATCTCGCGTGGTTCGACATCGATCAGCGCTGCTGGCGGCTCTCCGAGCCGGATTGGCGGATCGGGGTAGGCCCGAGCAGCGCGAGCACCGACCAGATCGCAGTCGGGATCCGCCTCGGCGAGCACACCTGGTCGATTCGGGAACGCTGAACCACGCAGCCTGCGCGAACTGAACTACCCTACGCGACTTCAGACGATACGGGAGAACACAGATGGATCGCTTCGACGGAAGAATTGCGGTCATCACCGGCGGCGGAACCGGGATGGGACGGGAACTCGCGCGCCAACTGGCCACCGAAGGTTGCCACATCGCGGTTTGCGACGTGTCTGAAGAGTCGATGGCGCAGACGAAAGGTCTCTGCGAGCAGGTCGCGCCCGATGGGGTTCGGGTCAGCACTTTCGTGGCGGACGTTTCGGTCGAATCGCAGGTCCTCGCTTTCCGTGACTCGGTCGCTGCCGAGCACGGCACCGATCACATCAACCTGCTGTTCAACAATGCCGGCATCGGTGGCGGCGGAAGCTTTGTTTCCGACGACCTCGAAGTCTGGGAAAAGACCTTCAATGTGTGTTGGGGCGGTGTGTACATGTGCTCGCGTGCTTTCCTGCCCATGCTGATGGCCAGTACGGAAGGGCATGTCATCAACACCAGCAGCGTCAACGGATTCTGGGCATCGCTGGGCCCGGCGACTGCACACACCGCATACAGCGCTGCGAAATTCGCCGTCAAAGGTTTTACGGAAGCGCTGGTCAATGACTTTCGAATCAATGCCCCGCACCTCAAGGTCTCGTTGGTGATGCCCGGGCACATCGGAACTTCGATCGTGATCAATTCCGGACGCATCCTCGGCATGGATCCCAAAGAAATGTCGGACAACGAACTCGCCGACGCGCGCGCTCGACTGGCACGGATGGGGTTCCCGGTCGAAGGCGTCACCAACGACCAGATCCGCCAGGCACTGATCCAGCGAGGTGACGAGTTCCGCGACAACGCGCCGATGACCGCTGCGCAGGCCGCGACCGTGATCCTCACCGGTGTCCGAGCCGAGCAGTGGCGCATCCTGGTCGGTGAGGATGCCAAGGTTCTCGACAGCCTGGTGCGCGAAGCGCCGGAGGAGGCCTACGAGCCTTCGTTCATGGAGAAGTTGTTGAACAAGACGGAGTGGGCGCTGGGCAGTTGATCTGGCGGGCGTCTGTAGCGAGTACTGTGGAGGTCCCCGACCTCGTGCAGATCCGCCCGATCGCCTAATCTGTCCGGTCATAAGGAGGCCCCCAGATGCCCATCGATGTCATTGTTCCGGAATCATCACGCAAGACCTATGAGAACTGGCACTTCGCACCCGCGGTTCGCCACGACGACCTCGTCTTCTTTTCGGGTGTCATCGGCCAGGGAAAAACGGCCGAGGACGAGTTCCGCAACGCATGGCAGTCGCTTGGGGAGGTTCTGACCGAAGCCGGCCTCGGCTACGAAGACATCATCGACAGCACCCTCTATGTCGTCGAACTGCAGAAGAACGCGGCGACGATGGCCAAGGTAAAAGACGAATTCATCAAGGAGCCGTACCCGGCTTCCACGTGGATAGGGATTACGGAACTCGTGATTCCCGGTACCCGCGCGGAAATCCAGGTCGTCGCTCGCTCACCGAAGTGATTCGCCGGCGAACAGCCGGACCGCGCAAACCGGGTTCGAGGCGCACCTGATCTCGCCGGGCGACGACCTCGCGCTGGCACATCGACTCGCCGATGTCGCGGTCGAGTTGGCACTGGCGTCATTCGAAAGCGGCGTCGACACATGGCGCAAGTCGGATGGAACCGCTGTCAGTCAAACCGATGTCGCGATCGAGCGTCAACTGCTCGAGCTACTTTCGCGGCATCGGCCCGACGACGCCGTCCTGAGCGAGGAGTGCGGATCGACCGGCGATTCCAATCGCCGCTGGATCCTCGATCCGATCGACGGCACCGACCACTTCCTGGCGGGTCGATCCGACTGGGGAACGCAGATCGCATTGGAGCAAGATGGCGACATCGTCCTGGGTGTCATCACCCGACCGGCACTCGAAAGTCGATGGTGGGCGAACCGCGGCAGAGGTGCATATCGCGCCCCGGAGGGTTCGCCCGCCGGCACCGTCCGACTTCGCGTGTCGGACGTTTGCGATCTTTCCGAAAGCCGGGTGAGCATCTGGTCTTCCGAAACCGATGGGAGGTGGGAGCGGCTCGAGAGCCACGCCATCCGCGTCGAGTCCGATTTGAACGACATCCTGCGCGTCGCGGCCGGGGAACTCGAATGCGCCTTCGACGTGACGGGAAAACCCTGGGATCACGCGCCTCTGGCGATTCTCGTGGAGGAAGCCGGTGGCCGGTTCCAGGACCGCACTGGCGGACGCCGGATCGACCTCGGAGAAGTACGCTACACGAACGGGCGTATCGACAGCCAGATCGACGCGTTGTGGAGTCGCGGCTTCGTCTGACCAGAAGCTGCCCGGCTATGAACCGACCAGGCCGTGATGTTCGAGGCATCGCCTGGCTTCTTCGGGGCCCTGCACCCGTTCTGCCCGCCAGCCAACCTCACGTGCGGCATCGACGTTCAATTGGTTGTCGTCGAAGAACAGGATCGAATTCGAGGCGATATCGAGCCGCTCGGCGACATGCTCGTAGATTTCGCGATCGGGCTTGATCAGGCCGAGTTCGTGCGAAAGGAAACGTGTGGGGAACAGCTCGTGCAGACGCAGTGCATCGGATTGGCGACTCCAGTGGAGTTCGTTGGTGTTGCTCAAGCACGCGACGCGAACCGATGACGCCAGCGTCTCGACCAACTCGTGGGCGCCTTCGAACAGCCCCTTCGGCCAGGTGCGAAAGCGCTCGATGAAATCGTCCGCACTCGTCTCGAGTTCGTACTGGTCGACCATGCCGCGCGCGAACGTGTGGCTCGAGCACAGTCCCCGTTCGTAGTCGCGCACCCAGCTACAACCCAACCAGCGAGCCCAAACCTGATCGTCATCGGCTTCGCCGATCATGTCTCCGAAATCACGCACACCACCCAGCTCGACCAGGACCCCACCGAGATCGAATACCACGCAGTCGATTGCCATCTTCGCAACACCTCCAAACAAGACCCGAGACGAACCGCAGTCGGAGCCGTGTTGAATACCCGAGCGTAGCTCTTGCACGCATCCGGCGGAGTCCTGGGCGAGAACTACGACCCCCCATTTCGACCGCGATCCCGTCTAGACACCCCGTCTGGTCGACTATCCTTGCCGCTCGTGCTCGTCACGCGAGAAAGGAGCCAATGGTGATCGCCCTTCCGCAGCACGGTGGCTGTCTTTGCGGTGAAATTCGCTATCGCGTTTCGGACGCGGGGTTGACCCTCTACGCGTGCCATTGCACGGATTGTCAGCGGCAGTCGGGCTCGGCATTCAGCCTCTCGCTGCTGATGCGAAGGAGCTCTGTGTCGATCGAATCGGGCCAACCTGCCGAGTACTCGATCACCCTTCCCGATGGCCGACGCAAGAGTTCGCAACACTGCAGCCTCTGTTGCACACGAATGTTCAGCCCATCACGCGCCCCCGAGCTGGTCATCGTCGAGGCCGCCAGCCTGGATGACACTTCGTGGTTGCGACCCGTCGCTCACATCTGGACTCGGAGCGCACAGCCGTGGCTGCAACTGCCCGACGACGCGTTGCAATTCGACCAGCGCGCAAAGCCGGACGACATCCTCTCGTTCATCGACTTGTGGAACGAAGGGCAGCCTCGTTCCAGTGGCGGCGGATGACCATTCGCGAACCCACCGCGATCATCCGATCTCGACAGCTGGAGATCGCTCGACAATCACGCCTCTAGCTGCGTAGCGCGAACGATGATCTACTGGGCGACCGGTTCGCGCAGAGCACTGTCGGACTTGATTCGTGCCCACTGAAACGGCGATTGGATCTGTGCCCACCAGGTCATCGGGAATGCGTCGAGATCGGGGATGCCGATCTCCGCGGGGGGTTCGCGATCTTTCGGCAGAAATCGCGTTCCAAACAGGGTGTCCCACAGGATGACGGTCTGGCCGTAGTTGTGGTTGGCTTCGTCCATCGTCTTCGAGTGATGCCACCGGTGCAGCTCGGCCATACTGAAAAAGTGGTTGAGCACACCGAGCTTCAGTTGCACGTTGGCGTGCTGAAAGATCCCATGGACCGCGCTGACCAACGTGAATAGTGCCAACACCTCGATCGGACACCCCAGCAGCACCAGCAATCCATACGACGGCACGAAGGTGAGCAGCGAGTCGATCGGGTGGAACCGCCCCGCATTCAGCCAATACAATCGCGGCGCGCTGTGGTGTGTCGCGTGAAACCGCCAGAGTCCGTCCCACTCGTGCTCGAGTCGGTGAACCGTGTATCCGGGCAGTTCTCCGATCACCAGCGCGAGCGGCAACTGGAGCACCAGGGGCCATTCGGTCGGCCACAGTCCAATGCCGAACTCGCGCGACAGCCAGCCGGCAAATACGACGCCGCCTGCCACGACGAACGGGGTTGCGACCGAAATCATCACCGCGATGCTGATGCTGTGGGTCGCGTCGACCCGAACGTCATCGCGAGGAAGATTCCAACGGCGATGAAGTGGATAGACGTGTTCGAGGACAGCCACGATCGCGATCGCAACGAACTGCGGAAGCAAGATCGCGGTCGCGGCGTCCGCCCCGGTCAGGATCAGATAGATGGACCACGCGATGCTGCCGCCCATCACCACCGGAAAGACCGACCACTGGAAGGCGGCGGGGGCTACGCGGTTCGCGCTCACCGTCGGCTGCGTCCTGCGGAGACCGCGAATCGGATTTCCATGGCTGAATTCTCCCGATCGACCGCTGGGGCAAACGGCCGCAGAAACAAATGGCACAGCGCTGCGCTTCGGGCAACCTGAGACCATTGTGGGACTGAGGTGCATCGCAACATAAGCAGAGTCGTCGATTGAAAGAGATGGCTCTCGGAGCGACACTCCGTCGCCCGGGGAGACATCGGGTCGCTCCGTCCAGAGGACCGCTCATGAACGCAATTGCAATTGGATTCGGCGCGTTGCTGTTGGTTGTCAGCAC
Source organism: Deltaproteobacteria bacterium (assembly GCA_029261905.1). GTDB lineage: Bacteria > Myxococcota_A > UBA9160 > UBA9160 > SMWR01 > JAJDAM01. Next base: position 1,476 of record JAJDAM010000720.1, on the reverse strand, counting down.
CGGCGCGATCTGGTTTCGGGCAGCACACAACGTAAGACTGCCGAAGAACCGGTCGGGTTTCATCGCTGTCTGGCTCTGCGCTGGCATACTCGGAATCATGTCGGTTGCCCAGGGCCCCGGTTGGGTGGGCGGGATACCGGCAGCCTTGTCCATTCTCGGCACGGTCTTCTTGCTATTCACTGTGGCCGTCAGTCGCCAGCAAGTGGAAGCCCACGCGATCACCGTGGGCGCGACGCTGCCCGACTTCACCGCGACCGACGAGAACGGCGTGCTGTTCCACGCGTCGAGTCTCGCGGGACACCCGGTGCTGATCAAGTTCTTCCGCGGACACTGGTGACCCTACTGTGTCGCCGAGTTACGGCGATGGGAGGAGCTTCGGCCCGAGTTCGACGCGCGCGGTGTACAGATCGTGACAGTCAGCACGGATACGCCCGACCAGATCAAGAAAGGCCACAAGAAACACAACCTCCAGGCGCAGATGCTGTCGGATCGGGACCTCGCAGTGACCGACCGCTTCGGGCTGCGCAACCAGGGCTTCCATTCCGGGCCGCCTGGTGAGGTGAAGGCACTGCCGGTCCCGACATCGATCCTGGCGGATGGCGACGGCAAGGTGCTGTGGATGGATCAATCCGACAACTACCAGCGCCGCTCCGACCCCGACTACGTGCTAGGCGCGTTGCGAGCCCATCTGGGCTGACGGGCCCGCGCCAAACGGGCGGACGAAAGCCACGAGTCCAGGACCGAACGCTGCCGCCGGTCGTCTACGCCGCTCCCAGCGGTGCGTCGACGAGCGTGCCCGCGGACAAGTCCGGCCGCGCCTGCGGCGCCGCCGTACCGATGGCGTCGTCTCCGAGCGTCGTGGCCAGGGTCCGAGCCAACGTGAGGAATTCTCGTTTCACGCTGTCATCGCCCGACTCCAACACGAACGGCCGACCCCTGTCGGCCGAGGCGCATAGATCACGACTCAGCGGGATGCGAGCAAGTACATCGATCGCTGTACCTTCGCCATCATCGAGGGGTTGATTCGACGGAGGGAACGGCGTGCTGTGGTGACCGCACGCGTCACAGACCTGGTAGCTCATGTTCTCTACGACGCCGAGTATCGGGATCTCGCGACTCTGGAACAGACTCAGTGCCCGGCGGACATCCCCGAGCACGACCTCCGGCGGCGTGGTGACCAACAGCACGCCGGCGCTCTTCACTTTGTGTGCGAGCGTGAGCGGGATGTCGCCGGTCCCAGGTGGAAGATCGACGATCAAGAAGTCGAGCTCACCCCAGAACGTCTTTTGGATGAACTGCAGCAGCGTGCCGCTCGCCAGATTGCCGCGCCAGTCCACGGCATCTCGCGGTCCGATCAGGTAGCCGAGCGATAGCGTCTTCATTCCATGGGCATCGACGGGCAGCAGGTACTCGTCCGAGCGGACCTGCGGTCGCGAGGTCACTCCCAGCATGGTCGGTAGACTCGGGCCGTAGATG
>JAJDAM010000719.1 GCA_029261905.1 Deltaproteobacteria bacterium | reverse complement strand
ATCCCGATTCGGAATCGAGAAGACTCAGTGCTCATCGGCCGCTCGTCGCTTCGCGCGGGTTCGGCTTCAGGGTCGTGAACCTGAGCGCCGCAATACCTCCTGGTACACGGTCAGATAGCCGTCCGTCATTTTCTCCGCGGAGAAGTGATCCTCGACGTGTTTGCGTGCAACCGAGCGGTCGAGCTGGTCGAGGCGCGACACCGCAGCGCATGCTTCGTCGAGGTCCGCCACGACGAATCCCGTTTCGCCGTCCACCACGACCTCAGGCACCGAGCCTCGGCCGATCGCGATCACCGGAACCCCGCAGGCCATCGCTTCGATCATGCTGAGGCCGAACGGCTCGTCGAAGCGGATCAGATGCAGAAGCGCCTCCGCAGCGCCGAGCACCTGTGCCCGTTTGTCGGGGCCCACGGAACCGAGATAGCAAACCCGATCACCGTCGATGTGTGGCGCGACCTCGCGTTCGAAATAGGCCTCGTCCTGAATGATCCCGGCGATGACGAGCCGGCGACCGCTGCGACGCGCAACCTCGATCGCTTCCGCTACGCCTTTCTCGGGATGAATGCGTCCGAAGAAGAGCAGGCTGCCATCGGATTGATTCTGCAGCGGGAACTCTTCGATGGCGATGCCGTGGTGCACGGTCGCGATGTAGTCGAGCTTCGGGCTGCGATCGGCATCGCTGATCGACACATAGTGATTGGACGCATTGTATTTTTCGTACACCGGTACGATGCGCGGTGAAGAAAACCCGTGGATGGTCGTCACCACGGGTGTGTCGACAAGACCGCTGTACGAGAGCGGAAGAAAGTCGAAATGGTTGTGAATCAGATCGAACTCGCCAGCCCGCTCGAAGACCTCGGAGATGTGCAGACACTCCCAGACCTTGGGATCCAGGGTCTCATCCTCGGAGTAGGGTCGCGGGCATGGCCCCGCGAGCTCAGCCCTGGTGATGGAGTCGGCTGTTGCGAACAGAGTGACGGCGACGCCGCGGGCAACCAGGCCTTCGGTCAAGAGCGACACCACGCGCTCCCACGGCCCGTAATGCCGAGGAGGAACGCGCCAGGAAATCGGCGCCAGCATTGCGATACGAATGGGAACTTCGGAAGGACTGAACGAGGTCGATACGGAGGGTTCAGGTGGTGTCATGGTGCTCGATTGTCGCAGACCGGTGTGTCAGGGTGGCAAGACGCGAACCCGTCAAGATTCGACTGGATTCTGGATTTGTACGAGCAGCTCGTCGAGTGGGATGGTGGCGATGCGGATGCCCACATCCGAAAATCCGTAGGGGAGAACGACCTGGCCATTGTGCAGGAGTCCACCACAGGTGTACACCACATTGGGAACGTAGCCTTCACGCTCGTCGGTCTCAGGGGCCAGCAACGGGCCAGGAAGCTCGCCGATCACGCGGCTCGGGTCTTCCAGGTCGAGCAACATCGCGCCGATCGCGTAGGTACGCATTGGACCCACGCCGTGCGTGAGGACCAGCCAACCTTCGTCCGTCTCGATCGGCGAGCCGCAGTTGCCAATCTGAATCACCTCCCAGTGGCGGCGGGGCATGCGGAGCACCTCCGCGTCGTGCCAGAAGCTCATGTTGTCCGAAGTCATGTAGTAGAGGCTCTCGCCGTCGTGGCGTGAGAGCATGGCGAATTTTCCACCAACCCGCCGAGGGAACAGGGCCATCCCTTTGTTCTGAGCACCCGTTCCATTCAATGTTCGGATCTTGAATTGCAGGAAGTCGTTCGTCTCGATGAGCTGGGGAAGAATGTCGTGGCCATCGTAGGCGGTGTAGGTCGCGTAGTAGTGCTCGGAGCCGTCGTCGTCGCCGAAGCGAACGAAGCGCGCATCCTCCATTCCGCGGCTCTCCGTGGGGCTGTCGGGAAAGACCACACGCTCGCAGATCGCTGAATCGGATGGAAAAGCGACGTCATAGTTCGAGGTAGCGAGCCAATGGATCACCTCGATCGTCTCCCGCTTCAATGGAGCTGGAACATCCGGGTCGCTCGACACCGCCATGGAACTCGTCAGTTCTTCCATCGTGAACTGGTCCGCAAGGCGTTCGAGTACTCCCCGAGAGACTGCGTTGTCGAATCCGAGCTCCACCAGCTTCGGCTCGAAGACCTCCTTGTAGAAGGTGGGGTTGAGAAGGCGCCTTCCCGTCAGAACGAAAGGGCTCACCGAATCAAGTGTGATGTCTCCACTCGCTTCGATGACACCCGAACGAAACTCGATCGATGAAATGTGCCCCTCGCCGATCGCCCGCAGACTCATGATGAAGCGAGCCGACCCGTCGGACACGCCAGATTGATCCGGTGCCAGGACAATCGACGGATTGCACAACGCGGCGCCCTCGATCGAGTATTCGTGGGAACAGTAGGCACCAATCAGCCGGCAGCGTTGCCGAGAGAAAGTCGCGCCGTCATGAATGTATTGCGACACGGCTTCGAAACAAACGTCGAGACTCGCCTCGAAATCGCGGTGTCGAGGCGAGAAGTGGCGCAGGATCTCCTCGAGCATTCCCGGTATCTGTGCCTCCGGGATCGTGAGGATTCGATCGAGGACGGATTTGAAACGCGACTTCCCGTTGGCAAGCACGTCCGTCCCCAGCAGAAACGGCTTGGTGATGACGCGTTTCGGATCGGAAAGGAGCCTGTGGGGTGTTCTCGTTACGGGCAACGGCACGATGCCTGGTGCCACACACTTGCCGACGGTGAGCTATTCACGCGAGCTCTCCCGTTTTTCGCGAGCGGGATCTGTTTCGATCTCTTCGCTGCCCAATCCGTCACTCGCGAGGCCGAGCATGGCTAGCAACGCGATGAGAAAGGAGACGAGGCTTTCGGCTCCCTGATTCTGGTTCAGCGCGCTCTCCCCGAGCCCGTCGTGGCATCCGGCTGTCGAGAAGTCGTAGAGGGAAAGCCCGAGACGGTTGTCACCCAGAAACCATTCGAAGGACTGCCGCATGCGGATCATGTATCGGCGATCGCCCGTTGCATCATAAGCGGCGCGAAACGCCAGCACGAAGGCCGATGCGTCGATCGGTTGCTCATCAGCGATAGGGAGCTCGCCTCCTCGAGAGTGCCATCCCGCGTTTCCAACCAGTTGGAGGAATTTGCCCGCGAAGCAGATCTCCTCGAGGAAAGCCAGGCTGTCGCACGCGACGCGCAGCGCCCTCTTGTCACCGGTGCGCTTCGAATAGGTGAACAGCGCCAGAGGGAGCAGCGCGTTCTTGTAGCTCAGATCGGGCTCGAACCAGCGCCAGGTCTCGTCGGCTTCCGCCTCGAAGCGGGCCATCAGCTTCGCTGCGAGGGCATGCAGTGTCTCCACTGCCACCTCGTCGTCGGGCTGGCTCTGCAGGTAGCTGTCCAGTCCCAGTATTCCCAGCGCAGTTCCACGCGGGCCAAACGTCAAAGGAAGAGTCATCGATTGATCGAACATCTTCTTGGCCAGGAGACGATGGCCCTCATCCGGCGCCAACTGGACCGCGAGGCCCAGGGCCCACAGGGCTCTTCCGACACAATCCTCGGAGCCCGGCTCGTGATCGAGGTTCCGGCGGAAGTCCATGAAATTCAGGAATTGCCCGTCTTCGCACTGAGAGTGATGGAGGTAACTCAGGTAGGTCGTGATCAGCGGTCTTGTTTCGCCCAGACCGATCACCCGCTGAGCGAGCAGGGCGACGAGTAGTCCTCGCGCGTTGTCATCCACGCAGTAGCCGAATCGCCGGTCCGGCACACTGTGGGCGGCATGCTGGAGCAGGCCGGTGTCGTCGGTCATCCGGACCAGATGATCGAGGCGCAGCTCCGGGATGCTCCGGGGCAACACTTCCGGGGGCTCCGGCACCACGGCCTGGCGCAGCACGCGTTGAATCAGTTCGAGATAGTCTTGTCCGACTTTCGGCCAGATCATCTGACGCGCGAAAGCGTACGCAGAGCGCTGGATCCTCTTCATCTCCATCGGATTGCTCAGGAGGCTCCCAAGCGCATTGCCAAGACCATCGACATCCCCGAAGCCGAAGAGATGTCCACGTCCCTCTGCCAACAGCTCCTTCGCGTACCAATAGGGTGTGGAAACGGGAGCGGCTCCAGACCCCATTGCGTATGCGAGTGTTCCGCTCGTGATCTGCGCTTCATTCTGATACGGCGTAATGTAAATGTCCGCCGCCTGGAGATAGCTGCAGAGCTCGTCGTCATCGACGTACTGATCCCGAAAGACGACGTGATCAAGAAGGCCCAGCGACTCGACTTCGCGCTTCAGCGAGTGCCGGTATTCCTCCCCCATGAGTCGCGCAACTTCAGGATGCGTAGCCCCGACGACGAGGTAGATCAGGTCCGGGAACTCTGTGACAAGCCCCGGCAATGCGCGGATGACCAATTCGATCCCCTTCGAGGGGCCGATCAACCCAAACGTGAGCAGGACGTGTTTCCCTTCTACACCGAACTTTGCCTTGTTCAGGTCCCGCTCGACGTCCCGCATTTCCGGGATGCCGTGCGGAATGACTTGAGTTCTCTCCGATGAAATATCGTATGACTTCTCGAGTAGTTCGACGGCAAGATGGCTCATGACCACCAAATGCGCAGAGCGTTCGGAAATCTTCTGCACGATCTGCCGCTGTGAAGCGGTGGGCCGATCGAGGACGGTGTGTAGCGTGGTCATGCTCGGCTTCCGCAACTCTGCCAGGAAGTCGAGGACGTAGGCGCCGTCCTTTCCACCGAAAATTCCGTACTCGTGCTGGATCGAGACCATTCGGGTGTCGCTGTAGTTGATGAAATCGGCCGCCCGAAGGTAGTCGCCTCTCACCCCCTGACGGATTTCGAATCGTACGCGTTCGCCGTGTTCGAAAGTCGATTCGGCGTCGGTCATCGCCACGACCGTGCCACGCACTTTGTCGCTCGCCGAGATCACGGCGTCACTCAGATCGCGCGTGAACGTGCCGATCCCACAGCGTTGAGGCGGATAGGTGCCTACGAAGGCAATCGGGAGTGCATCGTTTACTGGGCGCCCTCGCTTGCGCCGCTGCTTTGCCGTCACTGGATGCGTCTTTCTTTCTTTCGTTCAGCGCCGGCGACGTCGGCGAGCTTCACTGCGTCGGCTTCATCTCGCGAAACGGCAGGGTCCGACACCGTATTGACGTCGCGAGCGACCCTGCGTAGGCTTCTGGCCTCCGATTCAGTGCTGGATTGGCG
>JAJDAM010000718.1 GCA_029261905.1 Deltaproteobacteria bacterium | reverse complement strand
CGCCGAACTGGGCGACCTGCTCAAGCGCGGCGGCTCGGGCGCCAACAGTGCGATCCTGTACGAAGCGCTCGATTCGCTGCTGAGCCCGCATGAGAAATCGCAGTTGATGCCGCTGATGGGCGATCGCTCGCAGGAACTGCGCGCGCGCTCGGCTGCCGCCGCGTTGGGGATCCGGGTTCCGGCTGCCGAGGAGGCCGCCGCCGCGTTGCTCGATGACAACGACGACCTGACGCGGCGCCTGGCCGAAGCGACACTTTCCGGCCCCACGCCTTCGGGTCCGTCGCGAGTCGACACGGAGCGAGACGCGACCCTGGCTGGCGGGCCCGGTATCGTGGATGATGGCAGCGTGCTGAGCCCGGTCGAAATCGCGCTTCACCTCAAGAGTCTGCCCCTGTTCGATGGGCTGACGATTCGCCAGTTGATCGATCTGGCAGACGTGGTGCGTGAAGTCGTACATCCGCCCGGCACCGTGGTGGTCCAGATGGGCGATGACGACGATTGTCTCTACCTGATCGTCGAAGGCAGCGTGCGGGTCACGCGCGGGGAAACACTGCTCTCCGAGATGGGCGTGAAGAGCTTCTTCGGCGAGATCGCCGTGCTGGAAGGCGAACGTCGCACCGCCACCGTGACGACGATCGATCAGGTCCGGCTGCTGCGCTTGGATCGCGGCGATTTACTCCGGCTGATGGAAGAGATGCCGGCGATCGCGATCTGCATTTGTCAGACGCTTTCGAAGAAAGTTCGGGAGTTGACCGAAAGGGTGCGCTCGGAGATTTGATCGGGCGGGATCGCTTCAGTCGGGTAGCGCGAACGCCATCACCGCATCACCGGGCTCTGACCAGCCGTGCCCTCCCGCCGCCACCACGACGAATTGCTTGCCGTTGCTGCGCAATCGATACGTCAGCGGGGTCGCGTTCGCGGTGAACGGCAGCCGCTGCCTCCAGATTTCTTCGCCGTCGGTTGCGTCGAATGCGCGCAGGAATTTGTCGGTCGTCGCACCGATGAAAATCAAACCACTGGCGGTTGCGATCGAACCGCCCAGGTTGGGCGAACCCAGGTCGAACCAGAGCGGGAAGGGCGCCATGTCGCGTGTCGACCCAAGCGTCGATACCCAGAGAACCTCCCCCGACTCGAGATCGACCGCAGTCAAGGTGCCCCACGGTGGTGGATTGCAGGGCGCACCGAAGTTCGACAGCAGCGGGGCCTTCTTCAGTGCGTAGGGAGTGCCCGCTTGCGGATAGAGTTCGTCGGGGTACACGACCGAGTCGGGATCCATGCCGACGAAATCCTCGCGTTCGATCAGCCACACCAGCTGCGCGGCGTGCATCTGGTTGACGTACAGCACGCGTCGATTCGGATCGATCGAGACGCTGCCCCAATTGGCTCCGCCCCCGGCGCTCGGAAACTGCAGCGTTCCGCCAACGCTGGGTGGCGTGAAGATGCCTTCGGAACGGACCGCCGCGATCCGCTCCCTGCAATCCGCTCGGTCGATCGGCGTGAAGCCCCAGGCGTCTTCGGGAGTCAGCGAGGTGGCGTGAAGCGGCGCCGGGTGTGTGGGGAACGGCTGTGTCGGCGAGAGCACCTCGCCGCCCACACCGCCCTGCGGGACCGCTCGCTCCTCTACGGGGTACAACGGATCTCCGGTTTCGCGGTGGAGCAGGAACAGGTGGCCCATCTTGGTTGCCTGCGCGATGGCTGGCGCACCTTCGCCGACACCCGGAATCTGGAACAACACCGGTTGCGAAGCGACATCGTAATCCCACACATCGTGATGGACGGTCTGGAAATACCAGGCGACCTCACCGGTGTTGACGTCGAGTGCGACGGTCGAACTCGCATAGTGATCGAGTCCATTGCGCGCGCCACCGTAGGCATCGGGAGCCGCGTTGCCGGTCGGCACGAACACCAGGCCCCTGTCGTTGTCCCCAGACAGAATCGACCAGACGTTCGGGGTGCCGGTCTGGTATTTCGGTCCGCCGGGTTTTGGAGTCCAGCCGGGCGGGACGGGATCCCAGGCCCATCGCAGCTCGCCGGTTCGGGCATCGAAGCCCCGGACGACGCCGCCGGGTGCATCGACGCGCAGATTGTCCGCGACCAGCGCGCCGACTACGACGACATCGCGAACCGCGATCGGCGGCGATGTCGGGTAGTACTCCCAAGCCGGGACGTCGCCGAGACCTTCCCGGAGTCGAACGCGGCCCGCATCGCCGAAGTCCTCACAGGGCAATCCCGTTTGGGCATCGAGCGCGATCAGCTCCGAGTCGAGCGTACCGGTGAAGATTCGACGGCTGCACGTCGAGGTGTCCGGCCGGTACGGATCTGCCCAGTACGCGACACCGCGACAGGTGCGCGGGTACGGGCCGCGAAGCTTCGTCTGCTTCATCTGGGGGTCGAATGCCCAGCGCTCGCTTCCCGTTTCGGGATCGAGCGCGATCACCCGGTTCATTCCGGTGCAGAAATACATCGTGTCGTCGACGACCAGCGGCGTCGCGTTGAACGATGTGCGCGTGGTTCCGTCGCTGCCGTCCGAGACGTCGCCGTGGTGGTAGACCCAGGCGACTTCGAGTTCATCGACATTGTCGGGTGTGATCTGTGTGAGCGGGGAATACCGCATGCCGCCCTTGTCGCCGCCGTATTCGGGCCAGTCGGCCGTGGGGCCGGAGTGGTCGAGCGGGTCCGAACCGCACGCCGACGCGATGAGGATCACGAGGCCAAGGACCAGCGGGCAATGGAAGGCGCGACGAAGCCGCACGACGATTGGGACAGCAGGCGACTCCATCAGCTTCCTCCCGCTCGTTGAGAGCGCAGTGAACGGCGCGCGTAGGGTAGCCTGGGGCGGGACGCGTGCGAGCGAACCCGGATGCTTCGACGAGCAGGGGTATGATGGGCGGCGTGGAGGAACCGGATCGGTCGCGCTGGAGACGCTTTGCCGTGGTCTTTGCACTGCTCTCGGTGGCTCTGGAAGTGTTCTACTTCGCGATTCTGTTGAACAGCGATGCATTCGTGAGCTACCTCGGCTGGTTGGCTCGCACGAGCGGTTGGGTGCTCGATGTGTTGGGACAAGATGTGGTGGTGACGGCGACTCGAATCCAGGGCACTCGCTTCGCTGTCGAGATCTCCGAGGGCTGTGATGCGGTCCAGATCTGTTCGTTGCTGATCGCCGCCATGGTCGCGTTTCCGACCCCGCCGCTTCGCCGACTTTGGGGCGTCGCGCGTGGTGTGGTGTGGCTGCAGGGGGCGAACTTCGTCCGAATCGCGTCGCTGTATTGGATTGGCGTACACCTTCCCAGCGTGTTCGAAACGATGCACCAGATCGTCTGGCCCACCGTCTTGATTGCGTTGACCATCGCGACTTGGGTGGCTTGGGCGCTCCGGGAGACGCGGCGTGGGTTCGGACGCTGAATCGAGAGCGGGGTCGCGCGTGGAAGCGGCCGAATCCGCTGCGAAGCCCCTTCACCGTTTTGCACTTCAGGCAGCGATCGGGCTCGCGGTGCTCGGTTGGGTGACGGCCGAAAACGCCGCATACCCGCGATGGATTCACGCCCAGGCCAATCTGCTTTTCGCTTGGGACGGGGCGGATCGCTGGCTCGAGTTCGAGTGGGTCGACCCGCAATCACGCCGCGACCGCTCCGACACGCTCATGCTGGGA
>JAJDAM010000717.1 GCA_029261905.1 Deltaproteobacteria bacterium | reverse complement strand
ACCTCCCATTCGTGCGGCGAGGTCGATCATTCCGCGCCAGTTCGAATCGCCGATGCCGGTGAACAGGATTGCCAGGCTGGTACCGAATGCGATCGACGAGAGTGTCAGGATCGTTCGCCGCCGATTGCGCCACAGATTTCGCCAGGCCATCGACGCAATGCTCGATCTTTTCATGACTCGTTCTCCGTTGCGCGATTGTAATCGATCGTTCGAGTCGTTACTGATGCCGCATGGCTGCAACCGGCTCGATCAAGGCCGCTTTCAAGGCTGGATAGAGCACAGCCATGGAGACGATCGAGACCAGCACCACAATCGGCATTGCGAATACGCCGGGTGATACGGTGGCTCTCCAAATCGGATCCATCGCGATTCCCATCATCGTGAGCCCCGCAAGCGATTGCAGATCGAGACCGGTTTCGGCCAGGTACGCAATCGACGGGATGCTGATGGCTACACCGATCGCAACCGCGATACCTGTCTGAATCGCACATTCGACCACGATCAACCGCAGGACGTCGAGTGGTCCGGCGCCGATCGCCTTGAGGACCCCGATTTCCTGGACCCGCTCGAACACCGCCATCAACATCGCATTCAGAATCAGAATTCCGATCGCGATGTAGACGATCACGAACATGGCGACGATGACGCTCTGCGCCGAATCGAGTAGGGACGCCAGCGTGGGGAGCAATTGTCGCCACGTCTTTACATCGCGGTCGACCGCAAGGGCGCGCACGATCTGCGCGGCGGCATCGAGTTCGAGGTGCTCGGGTCGTCGGACGATGATCTGATGCACGCCGCCCGGGACGACGAGCAGCTCGCGCAGTACATCGATGTCGACGAATACGCCGCCGCGGTCGGTCGCATCCCCGACGCCGCGCAAGATTCCGCGCACCGTGAACAAGTCGTATGCCATGGCCCCATCGGCGCCCTGGGTCAGAACGACGAGTTCAGCGCCCGGGTCGGCATCGAGGATCCGTGCCAGGCGCCGCCCGATCACGACTCCGTTGGGGTCGCTCTTGTCCAGCCAGCTGCCCGCGGCGATTTCGTTGTGGATTTCGCTGACCTCCGCGTCCTGAGCGATGTCGATACCGCGAAAGGAAACGCCAGCAGAGGCGTCACCGGCCGCGACCATGCCGTAAGCCAGAAGCCGGGCGGTCGCGTCGAAACCCTTCTCCCGCAGCGGGGCCAGTAGCGCTTCGGGGTGATCGATTCGCGTGTAGATGGAGGGGTTGTCGCGATATTCGATCGGAAAGATCTGTAGATCTCCGACCTCGAGTTCGAGGATGTTGCGTTCCATCGCCTCGAGGTACCCGGCCATGAGCCCCGCGTACAAGATCATCACCGTGAGGGCCAGGCTCATCGCGCCGATCGTCACGATCGTGCGGCGCTGATTGCGCCACACATTCCTCCACGCAATTTTGAAAATCCCCAACGGAACCCCCGCGTGCGCGATTCTCAGACAGGTCGGTCCGACACGTGTGTGGAATTGAACGTGACGACGTGCCCGGCCGGAGACGTGACCGTGAACGAGCGATGAATGGTACCCGGTTCGATCTCGGATGTTCGGATGCCCTGCTCGACGAAATTCCGATGGGTCACGTCGATGTCCTCGACCATCAGATCGAATGGCACTGGACCGATGTCCGCAGAATCGGACTGGAGAACGACGAGGTGCGTGCCGCCGCGAAGTTCGAGGACTGCGAACGTGTCGCCATCCGCGATCGCACGCATTCCCAATTGGATCATGAATTCGTGGGTCCCGGAGAGGTCGCGGGTGGGCAGTATGGTGTGACCGATCCAGACAGGCGGACGATCGTCGGGGGAACTCATGCTCACCTCCGTCTTTTTCTCTCTTGCGAGTGCCTCGCATTCTCTCTGGCGAGTGGCCCGCAGATGCTTCTGCCACGCACTGCGACCGAATCGGGCCGATCGCAGCCACTCACACGCGACGCTACCACAGTCGATTCCTGCGGCGCGGCGGCGGCGCGGTATCCTCGGGTGGTATGAATCGGGCCGCGTACTGGATCGATGACTCACAGTAGCGTTCCACCGACGAGGTGATCTGCGTGGGCGCGAGCCCGTTTCAATCCGCGATGCTGGAAGTGCTGCGTCCACTCGAGTTCGCCGCCCAGGACGACTATGCGAGGCTGTCGCGAATCCGCGATCTGCCGCGAACGGTCGCCATCGGGTTGCAGCGAATCTGCGAGATGTCGATTCCGCCGGATCTGAAGCAATCGCTGGCTGGGATTGCGGACGACTTTCTGGCGTTGGAATCCGCTGCGGATTCTGACTCCGGCCCTGATTCCGGCCCTGATTCGAACGCCGAGGGTTCGGATCCGCTCGTTGTGGCGCTAGCGGCAGCTCGGCAGCAGCTGTCTCCCATGGCCACCACGGAGTGGTCTGAAGCCCAGCTCGCCCAGTCGCCCAGCGTACTTCCCGGGTTTGGCAAAAAGCGGGCCAAATCGTTGGGGCGCCGCGGGCTCAGCACGATTGCTGATCTGCTGTTCTATCTGCCGGCGAGCTACGAAGACCGACGCAGTCTCGCGACGGTGGGCGACCTCGAAGTCGGGCGCCGCGCCAGTTTCGTCGCGAGGGTATTGGGCGCGTCGTTCTCCTCCCGCCGCGGTCGTTTCGGGGGTCGTGTTTTCGAGGCACGGGTCGGCGATGAAACGGGCTCTGTATCGCTGAAATGGTTTCGAGGCGGCGAGTCGCTGGCCAAACAGGTGCGCAAAGACGCATTGTTGCTCATCAGCGGTGACGTCAAGCGCTACCGGTTCGACAAGGAACTCTCGCATCCCGAAGTCGTCGTCCTGTCGGAGCCAGGCAGCGACGCGGAGGCTGCGAGTGCCTCGGTAGTGGCCGAGGGCCAGACGGACGCCGACGCACCGACAGCATTCAGCGATGCCCAGTTGGAAGGCACTCGTCGCATCGTCCCAGACTACGCGACACCCGAGGGGCTCCACGCTCGCGGGCTGCGGAGGGCGATCGCGCTGGCGGTCGAGCGATACGCGGATTTCGTACCCGGCTATCTGCCCGCACCCCTATGCGCGCAGCTGCGGCTTCCGCCTCCGTCACAGTCGCTTCGCGAACTGCATCTTCCCGGTGTAGAAGCCGATGTCGATGCGTTGATCGAACGCACTTCGCCGGCACGTACACGGCTGGCACTCGAAGAATTGTACTTGCTGGAGCTGGGGCTGGTGTTGCGGCGCGCCGGGCGGGATTCGCAGCCGGGAATCGCGGTCGCACCCGGTCGCGAAGCCGCGCGATCGATGGCACGGCTTCCCTTCGAGTTGACGTCGGCTCAGGATCGGGTGCGTCGGGAAATCATGGCGGACCTCGGACGATCCCATCCGATGAGTCGGCTGTTGGAAGGGGACGTCGGTTGTGGCAAGACCGTCGTGGCATTTCTCGCGGCCGTCGCGGTTGCGGAAGCCGGTTGCCAGACGGCCATGATGGCGCCAACCGAATTGCTCGCTGAACAGCACGAGATCACGTTGAACATGCTGGCGGAGACTGTCGAGGGGTCGTTTCGGGTGGCGCGGTTGACGGCTTCGGTGTCGCGGGACGAAGCGGAACAGACGCGGCAGGCGCTGGCGGCCGGCGAGATCGATCTGGTGGTCGGTACCCACGCGTTGTTTCAACAAAGCGTCGAATTCGGAAAGCTCGCGTTCGTCGTCATCGACGAGCAGCACCGCTTCGGCGTTCGGCAGCGCGCGGCCTTGTCGGCCAAAGCGCTGGGCGACACTGTCCCACACACGTTGGTGATGACCGCGACGCCCATTCCACGGACGCTGGCATTGACTCTGTACGGAGATCTCGACCTTTCGGTCATCGACGAGCTGCCGGCCGGTCGAACGCCCGCCACCACGCTGTTGCTGCGCAGTGGGGAAGGGCAACAGGCGACAGACCGCCTTCGAGCGGCCGTGGATCGCGGCGAGCAAGCCTACGTGGTGTACCCGTTGGTCGCCGAGTCGGAAAAGATCGACCTGCGGGCCGCCACCGAATCCATGCTGAAGATCCGAACCGCATTTCCAGACGTCGCCGTGGACTTGGTGCACGGGCAGATGGACGCCGAATCACGACGAGCGACGATGGCCCGCTTCGCTCGCGGCGAGACCCAGGTCCTGGTGTCGACCACGGTGATCGAGGTCGGTGTCGATGTTCCGAATGCCACGCTGATGATCGTCGAGCACGCCGAACGTTTCGGTCTCGCGCAGCTTCACCAGCTACGCGGTCGGGTCGGCCGCGGCAAGGCGCCGGGTACCTGCGTGTTGGTTGCCCGGTCCGCGTCCCAGGACAGCGAAGCGCGCCTCACGGCACTGCTCGAATCCAGCGATGGCTTTGCCATTGCAGAAGCCGACCTTCGCATCCGCGGCCCCGGAGAATTCCTGGGGACACAGCAGCACGGCCGGCTACCCGATCTCAAGATCGCCGATCTGGTGCGCGATGTTCGCCACATCGCAACTGCGCGAGAAGCGGCGATCGAGCAAGTTCGGAGCGATCCGGGACTGGCGCGGTCGCCAGCATTGGCCCGCGCGGTAGCCGCTCGCTGGGGGGAACGCTTGGAGTGGGTGGGGGTGGGGTAGCAGAGGGGTAAGGGTGGAACAGTCACTGCGATGCGGTGGTGTCCGATCTCGCATTGACGCGGCGAGTGACTGCTGGGCCGCTGAAGGCGGTCCTCAGCACGTGCCAGGCGGCGAGGTAGATCTCGGAGTGGTTGATCTTCGACGCTCCGCGCGTGCGGTCTTCGAAGATGATCGGAACCTCGTGGATCCGGAATCCAGCGCGGTGGACACGCATCACCATGTCTTCGAGGAACGCATAGCCCGAAGAGCGTATCGCCGAAGGGTCGACGGTCTCGAGTACCTCGCGCGTGTAGCATCGATAGCCGGCCGTACAGTCGTGGACCGGGATGCGGAGCAGTAGCCGGGTGTAGAAATTGGCGAAACGTGACAGCAATCGGCGTCGCTTCGGCCAATTACTGATGCCGCCACCGGGGACGTAGCGCGAGCCGATCACCATGTCGTTGCCCTGCTCGATGGATTCGAGAAACTGCGGCAGGTGCTTTGGGTGATGGCTGTAGTCACAGTCCATCGTGATGATCAGGTCGTACCCGTGCTCCAGCCCGAACGTGAAACCGGCTTGGTAGGCAGATCCCAGACCCAACTTGCCGGAGCGCTTGACGAGATGCAGTCGAGGCTCGTCCTCCATCGCGCCGCTGACCAGATCGGCGGTGCCATCCGGGCTGTTGTCGTCGACGACTACCACATCCAGCGCCCGATCCCGAGACAGGACATCGGCGCTCAGCAACAGGACGTTTTCAGCCTCGTTGTAACTCGGTAGGATCACAATTGCGCGCATCGCGCTGGCAAAGGTAGCGGATGGTTGAGAAAGGGTGCCGAGTCGCCGCGCGACTTTTCGCGCGGGCTTCCGGCGCGGAGTCAGTTCGCCGGAGCACAGTCGACGGCAATCAGGTAGCTTGATCCGTGTCTCGATTCCTGCGATGGCCTGGACCGGCCCTGTGGATCCTGCTGGTCGTTCTGCTGGGGATCTTTGCGGCTCGGCTTTCCCACACCGCCTACGAGAAGTCGCTCACGGCTGACGAGCCACACTATGTCGGCACCGGCCTCTACCTGTGGGCCAGCGGCGACTACCACTTCGCCTCGACCTTGAATCTTCACCCCCCACTCGCCTATCACCTGGCCAGCGTCCCGCTGTTGTTCTTCGATCTCGAAGATCTGGAACGCGACCGGTCTGTGAGTCGTCGGCTCCGCAGTCGAGCGAGCCCCTCGGCCGGGACGGTTCGGTTCGTCAGTCGGATCCCGTTCATCGTGCTGAGCGTGTGGGGCGCCGTGCTTTGTTTTCTATGGGCTCGGGAGGTCTCCGGCGACTCGGCGGGACTGCTCGCGGTGTATCTCTACACCTTTTCGCCGATGATGCTGGGCAACGGCGCTCTTGCGCATTCGGACATCACAGTGACGGTGTTCTTTCTGCAAACGCTGTACACGTTCTG
>JAJDAM010000716.1 GCA_029261905.1 Deltaproteobacteria bacterium | reverse complement strand
CGATGCTGGTTGGCCAGGACATGGGCTTCCCCGATCCGTTTTCTGGCTCGACCGGCTGGCAGAAGCGATACGGGAACCAGGAAATCTCTCAGTTCCGTTCGGCCGAGATGATCGCCGAGAAATGGGAGATCTCCCGACGCGACATGGAAGAGTTCGCACTGGAGAGCCACAACCGCGCGATCCGTGCGATCGACGAAGGCCGCTTCGTGGCCGAGATCGTTCCGTGCGCGGATTTGACGGTCGACGAAACGCCGCGTCGCGGCACGACGATCGAAAAGATGGCGTCGCTGAAGACACTGGAAGAAGGTGGCCGTCTGACGGCCGCCGTATCGAGCCAGATCAGCGATGCGTCGGCGTCGATCCTGATCGCGTCCGAGCAGGCGGTCAAGGACCACGGCTTGAAGCCCCGCGCGCGGATTCATCACCTGAGCGTTCGCGCAGCCGACCCCGTCTGGATGTTGACCGCGCCGATTCCGGCCACCGAATACGCGATGAAAAAGACCGGGATGAAGCTGTCCGACATCGACCTGGTCGAGATCAACGAGGCGTTTGCGTCGGTCGTACTGGCCTGGCAGAAAGAGTGCGGCGCGGACCTCGCCCGCGTCAACGTCAATGGCGGCGCGATCGCGCTCGGACACCCGCTCGGTGCAACAGGCGCTCGTCTGATGACGACGTTGTTGGGTGAACTCGAGCGGACCGGCGGACGCTATGGATTGCAGACCATGTGCGAAGGCGGCGGGCAAGCGAACGTGACGATCATCGAGCGTCTGTAGTTCACATTTTCGTGTCGATCTCCCAGGAATCGCAGATCGGCTGACGGCGTGGAGAAAACGACATGAGCCAGTTGTGTGAAGGGCGAGTAGTCATCATTACCGGGGCTGCGCGCGGGATCGGTCGGGCACACGCACTCGCGTATGCGCGCGAAGGAGCCAAGGTCGTGGTCAACGATCTCGGCGGCGCCGCGGACGGCACGGGCAGTTCGGCCACGCCTGCCGAAGAGGTCGTCGAGGAGATCCGAGCGTTGGGCGGCGAAGCCACCGCCAACGGCGACAGCGTCGCCGATTGGGACGGCGCTGGCCGGCTGGTGAAGACTGCGATCGACACCTTTGGCCGGCTCGACGTGGTGGTGAACAATGCGGGCTTCTTGCGCGACCGGATGTTCGTCAGCACGTCCGAGCAGGAATGGGACGCGGTCATCAACGTGCACCTGAAAGGCCACTTCTGCGTGTCGCGACACGCCTGCGAATACTGGCGAGGCGAGTCGAAGGCGGGCCATCCCGTCGACGCACGCATCATCAATACGAGTTCTGGAGCCGGTCTGCAGGGCAGCGTCGGGCAGTCGACCTACTCGGCCGCGAAGGGTGGAATCGCTTCGCTGACACTCGTTCAGGCGGCGGAGCTCGGACGCTACGGCGTTACAGCCAATGCCATCGCGCCCGCGGCGCGGACGCGCATGACCGAGGCGGTGTTCGCCGACGACATGGCTGCACCCAGTGACGGAAGTTTCGACGAAGCCGCTCCGGAGAACATCTCGCCATTGGTCGTATGGCTGGGAAGCACGGAGTCCCGCGATGTGACGGGTCGCGTATTCGAAGTGAAGGGTGGCATGATCGGCGTGTCGGATGGTTGGCGCGACGGACCGACGATCGACAAGGGCGCGCGCTGGGAGCCCGACGAAGTCGGCTCTGCGGTAGCCGACCTGCTGCAAAAGGCCCCCGCTCCGCAAAAGGTGTTCGGAACCTAGGCCTGGAACCGATTCGAAAATCGCCAGTCGGTCAGCGACGCGGAGGCGGCCACCGATGGCCTCCGCTCCATGGCTCGCTGGCCTCGAAACGAAAGGGAACAACGCGCAACTGTGATGCATGAAAGGTGTGCTGCATTTTGCCAGTAGCGCTGTGCTTTACTTCCGTGGAGGCCATCGGTGGCCGCCTCCGCTTCCGAAATGTTTCGGGTCACGGCTAGAACCGAGCCGATGATCACGGCCCAGGAGGGCCGGCCAGTAGATGGACTTCACGTTCAACGACGAACAGCAGCAGTTGCGCTCGATGGCGCGGACTTTTCTCGAGGAGAACTCGGGGTCTGCGGCGGTACGCGGTGCGATGGAGAGCGAGCTGGGCTTCGATTCGGAGATCTGGAAGCAGATCGCGGCACTCGGTTGGCCCGCAGTGATCATCCCCGAGCAATTCGATGGATTGGGATTGTCGTACGTCGAGTTGGTGGCGTTGCTCGAAGTAATGGGCGAGTCGCTCCTGTGCGCACCCTTCTTTTCGACCGTGTGCCTCGCTGCCAACGCACTGCTGGTGGCGGGAACCGAAGACCAGCAGCGGAAATATCTGCCAAAGATCGCCGACGGGAAGCTGCTCGCCACCCTCGCAATGACCGAAGCGAGTGGGCGTTGCGACGCGGATGGGATCGCCGCGACGGCCCGTCGCGAGGGTTCGGGTTTTCGCATCGATGGCAGCAAGCGCTTCGTGCTCGATGGGCACTGCGCAGATCTATTGATCGTCGCTGCCCGAGACGCGGCCAGTGCGGGCGAATCGGGCGTCAGCCTGTTCGCTGTGCCCGCGGATACGGCTGGGATCGAGCGCCACCCGCTTGCGACGATCGATCAGACACGAAGGCTCTCGGCGATCGAATTCAATGATGTGCGCGTGCCGGAAGCCGCGTTGATGGGAGAGGCCGGCCAGGCCTGGCCAGCGCTCTCGAAGACGCTGGACCTCGCGGCCATCGCACTGGCGGCCGAGCAGGTGGGCGGAGCGCAGCGCGCGCTGGACTTGTCGGTCCGCTATGCGAACGAGCGCGTTCAGTTCGGCCGGCCGATCGGAACCTTCCAGGCCATCAAGCACAAGTGTGCCGACATGATGGTCGCCGTCGAATCGGCCCGCTCGGCGAGCTACTACGCGGCGTGTGTCGCCTCGGAGGGCAGCGACGAACTCCCCGTCGTCGCATCTCTCGCTCGAGTGGCTGCGTCCGAGGCGTACTTCCAGTGCGCCGCCGATGCGATTCAGATTCACGGAGGTGTCGGTTTCACCTGGGAATACGACCTGCATTTGTATTTCAAGCGCGCCAAGTCCAGTGAGAGCCTTCTCGGCGACCCGAGCTACCACCGCGAACGGGTCGCGCAGCAGATCGGGCTGTAGCGGCAGATGGCGACACCGACACTGGATTTCTCGGGTCAGGTCGTGATCGTGACCGGCGGTAGTCGCGGCGTGGGGCGCGGCATCACGACGCGTTTTCTCGACGCGGGTGCCGAAGTCGTGATGTGCGGGCGCAACGCGCCCGAATCCGCAATCGCATCCAGCGGCCGGCAAGCCCATTTCGAAATCGGCGACGTGCGGGATGTCGAGCACATCGACCGCATCGTCAGCGCGACGGTCGAGCGTTTCGGTCGGCTCGACGTGCTGGTCAACAATGCGGGTGGGGCACCGGCTGCCGACGCCGCGACCGTGTCGCCGCGGTTTTCCGAAGGGATCATCCGCTTGAATCTGCTCGCACCGTTGAACTTCGCGCAGCGCGCCAATGCGCAGATGCAACAGCAACCCGCCGGCGGTTCGATCATCAATATTTCGAGCGTCAGCGCGATGCGTGCCTCGCCCGGAACGGCCGCCTACGGCGCAGCCAAGGCCGGCCTGTTGAGCCTGACCCAGACGCTGGCCGTCGAGTGGGCGCCCAAGGTGCGGATCAACGCCGTCAGCGCCGGAATGATCAAGACCGAACTCGCTCATCTCCACTACGGCGACGAGAACAGCATTGCCGCCGTTTCGGCGACCGTGCCGCTCGGCCGACTCGGCGAGCCGACCGATGTGGGCGATCTTTGTCTGTTTCTCGCGTCGCCGCTGTCGAGCTACGTCAGTGGTGCCAACGTGCTGATGCACGGTGGCGGCGAGCGTCCGGCATTTCTCGATGCCGTGACGGACTCGTAGAGGCGGTTGGCCCTGATTCGAAATTCGCGAGTCGGTCAAACACGCGGAGGCGGCCAGGGATGGCCTCCGCTCCATGGCTCGCTGGCCTGGAAACGAGTACGGAACGACGCACTATTGTGATGAAGGAAAGGAGT
>JAJDAM010000715.1 GCA_029261905.1 Deltaproteobacteria bacterium | reverse complement strand
CCTCTCGGCTGAGTCGAAGGACTGAACCCAGCGCGAGGGTGTCAAACCTCCGGTTTTTCGGCCTCGAGAAACGTTCGAAACTCGTCCGGCGGCAATGGACGAGACAGCAGGAATCCCTGCAGTTCATCGCACTCCATCGCTCGCAGACACTCGACCTGCGACTCGGTCTCGACACCGACAGCGACCACGGAGATCCCGAGCCCATGAGCCATCGCTACGATGCCCGAGGCCAGTATTGCATCGTCATGACTCTCCGGTAGCGCGCCGACGAAGGACGGCCCGATCTTGATCCGCCGGAAATCGAAGCACCGCAGATTGCGAATCGACGACGACCCGGTGCCGAAATCATCCAACGACAGACGAGCACCCATTTCCCCCAGTGCCAACAGCGTCTGGTGGGCGGACTCATCGGTCGCAAGCGTCGTGCCTTCGCTGACCTCCAGCTCGATCTCGCCGATCCCGATTCCCGATTCCTCGAGGCTGCGAGCGAAGCCCGCGACGAATGAGCGCTCTCGAAGTTGTACCGTCGACACATTGACCGAAACACACGGCACATCGAACCCCTCGGCCTTCCAGCTTCGCAGCCACTCGCATGTCAATCGCATCATCCGGTCGCCCATCTCGTGTATCAGACCCGTCTCTTCGGCGATGGGGATGAACTCGTTCGGACCGATCGAACCGAGTTGTTCGTTGGTCCAGTGGATCAGCGCTTCGACACCGCTGACGCGACCCGTCATTGCGTTTCTGATCGGTTGGAAGCGGATCTGGAATTCGTCGGCATCCAGTGCGCGCCTGAGCTCGGATTCGATCTGGTGTCGCCGCGCAGCACGCGCAGTAGTCGATGGGTCGAAGAACGCGAAGCCCTGGCGGTTGCGTTTCGCCTCGTACATCGCCTGGTCGGCACATCGCATCAATGTATCGATGTCATCCCCATCTTCCGGATAGGACGCCATCCCGATACTCATCCGCATCAACACCGACTCACCGGCGATCTCGAATGGCTTCGAAATGGCCTCGAGAATCCGCTGCGCGACGCGCGCACCGTCGGTGGAATCGGAGATGTTCGTCAGCAGGATCGTGAACTCGTCTCCAGCCAGTCGCGAGACCGCCTCACTGCGCGTTCCCGGCTCACTGAATGCGAGGTGGTCACTGAATCGGACGGAATCCTGCAGCCGCGTGGACACTTCGCGCAGCAATTCGTCACCCGGTCCATGCCCGAGACGGTCATTGACGTCTTTGAATCGATCGAGATCGAGAAACAGCACACTGAACCGCGTTTGCTTGCGCTTCGCCGTACTGAGTGCCCGACCGAGGCGTTCCAGAAACCGACGGCGGTTGGGCAGGCCCGTCAGGCTGTCGAAGAATGCAAGCCTCCGGATCTTCTCGTCGTCCCGGATGCGTTCGGTCACATCGATCGAAATACCCAACAGCGCCGGCGTTCCGGTCTGGGGAAACGTAAAGGGAATCTTGGTGGTCTGAAACACCACCGTGGAACCGTTTCCAGTGGCAACCCTCTCGGTGAGTGAGCGGCGCTCCCGACGATTGATCACCTCGTAGTCGGTTGCATTGACTTTCGCTACCAGGGCGGGTGGGAGATTCATCTCGCTCAGATCGCAGCCTACGAGTTGGTCGGGCTGCATTCCCATCGAATCTGCGGTTGCCTGGTTGACCAACAGGAAGCGCCCGAATTCGTCCTTGACGTAGATGAGGTGGGGTACGACATCGATCACCTTGCGAAGGCCGTCCTCGCTAGCGCGGATCCGCTCGACGGCGATCTTGCGCGCAGTGACGTCTCGAAGCACGACCAGGCGACTGATGAGCCGCCCCCTCGGATCGCGCAGTCCCGTCACCGCCAGATCGAACGTGCGCTTCGTGCCGTCCACGTCGATCTCGATTTCTCTCGCCTCGCCTTCGGAGTCGGCATCCGACGCGAGCAGGTCCGGGTAGTCGTCGAGCGCATCGCCCATGGGGCACGGAATCCGCACATCCGACAATCCCAGGATTCGACAGGCAGATACGTTGATGTAGATCAGACGGTCTCGCAGGTCCACGACGATCGCGCCATCGGCCATGTGATCGAAGATCTCTCGCTTCGCGAGCCGGACCACATCAAAGAGCCCATCGCGAAATATCAGAGGCCAGCCCAGACAAAACGCGGTAATCGAGAAAGCAGCCGGTGTGAGATCGAAATTCGCGGCCGAACCGGCGCGACTCAGATAGACGAGGTTCGCCGTGATCGGCGCCGCCATTCCAAACAGCACCCAGACCGCTTCACCGCGATAGTAGCTCCACGATCGGGCCCATTTCGAAATCATCAGCGCGACCGCACCCGCCAGCAGGCTGTACGCCCAGGCAACGTGAAACCAGAAGCCGGGGCCATAGCCGACCTTCAAGATGGGAATGCCCGCAGCTACTTCGACCCGTGCCGAGTGCCAGAACAGCTGGTGCCACTCGTTGGTCATCACGAGACCGAGCACCCCGACGCAGGGAACCGACAATTGTGTCACCCAGCGCATCACGCGGTGGTGTGGATCACCTCGGGACGAGAGCGCGACGGCCAGGCACCCGGGCGCAACCGCGACGATCCCGATGTACTGGATCTTTGCGATCCAGATCTTGATGTCGAGATCCGTGAAAAATTTCTCGCCAGCTGATGTCAGGCCCCACAACGCCACTGCCAGAAGCAGAGCGATCAACTCCAGCCCATTTCGGTCGGATCGTCTGCGCCAGATGAACAACGCGAGAGCAACCAGGAAGAAGGGAGGAACCAGGAGAGTGGCGACGAGCCACGAAACAGTCATCGTTCTCCTGTGATCTCTCTCGACTCAGAAGGGGTCCACCCCGGCCGCGCCGGTGGCAGATGCAGATATAGAGACACTCCCAGGAGGTATCTATCGGCGTGAATTCGATTCGAGTGAAGGCCAAGCGCACTTCGGCGATGCGTCGTCGCGAACGTCGGTCGAATAGGGTCGGTCGGAATTTGTCTCAGACCCGCAGTTCGTGAGCACTCGACATGCAGGCAACGTGCAAATCGGCGCTACCGATCAGGATCCCGCGCCGGTCGGGATCATCGAGGTACACGAAGGGACAAAGACCCATCTCACGTACGTGGCCGGATCGGGATGCAGATGTCGATTGAGTTTCCGGGTGTGGGTTGAAACCCCTCGGGATAGGCTTCGAAGTCGGGGCCTACCGCAAATTCGTACGCCGACGCTGGCAGCCACGTTCCCCAGATCCACGCGACCGTCGGCTGCAGTTCCTCGTGCAGTGAGTGTGTTTTCATCGTGTGGGTGAAGACCGCGTACGTCTGACGCGGAATCGTCTCGGCGATCAGTCCTTCCGGCAGAGTATCCACTCGCTCGACGGCGTTTCCGGCGATGTAGTCGAAGCTGCCATCCTCAGCGTCGCTGTTCAGGCAGACCCCGTAGCTTCCCGGAGTCGATACGTGCGGGATCGTCGAGACGCGCGGCAGGAATCGGTCCCAGAGTTCGGGGATGTGGTGCTTGCTTTCCGGGCCGAATCGCTCTCGTATTCCCACTACGACGAAAGAAGCAATTTCACGAATCTCGGGCTTCATCGAGACGACCTCCTGCAGATGCTCGAGAGCCTCTGCGTCGATGCGGCTGCGCCACGAGGCGCGCGTCCGCGGGGGATTCTGGCGATATTGTCCGGGAGGCACACCGAAGGCTCGCTTGAACGCACGGGTAAAGGCCTCCTGAGAATCATATTGGCAATCGAACGCGAGTTCGATCAGCTCCACCGGGCGCTCGCGATCGATCAGGCGCGCAGCCGCGACGGTCAGTCGCCGGCGTCGCAGATAGGTGCCGAAGGGCTCGCCGGTGAGCACGCGAAACAGCCGCGAAAAATACGGCGGCGAGAGGTCCGCGCACTCGGCCGCATCCGACAATCGAAGGGGTTCGAGCAGATGGGCCTCGATGTAATCAATCGCCTCGAGGAAGCGAGCCCGCATCTCCATCTCAAAAAACTAGCGGGACGGTTTGCGCGCGTCTTGATCGCATTTGTCTTCTGTCGGGAATCGCCGCGGGGGATGTGCGGTAACTTCGGTCCTTCCATGCAGACACACCCGATCCTTTGCCTGGTCACCGACCGCGCGGCCGTTCGCGGCGATCTGGCCGCGTGTGTGTATGCCGCAGTCGCGGCAGGGGTCGATTGGGTCCAGATCCGCGAACGCGAACTCGAAGGCGCGGCGCTGCTCGCCCATGCAACCGAGTTGGCCGAAGCGGCGCGGCGAGGTGCAGCGGATCGCGCCGGGCAAGTTCGCATCCTGATCAATCGACGGATTGACATTGCGCTCGCGATCGCCGCAGACGGCGTCCAGTTGGGCTTCGATGCGGTCGGGGCACGGCACGCGAGATACCTGCTCGGCGAACACGCGCTGGTCGGGGTTTCGACCCACTCGGTGACAGAGGTCGAATCGACGCCCAATGCGGCAAG
>JAJDAM010000714.1 GCA_029261905.1 Deltaproteobacteria bacterium | reverse complement strand
TCGGCGAAGCCTGCAGTTCGATGTTTCGCTATTGCGTCGACGTACTTCACTTCTCCGAAGCCAGTGCGTTCAAGCGCATCGCTGCGGCTCGCGCGGCGAGGGATTTTCCGGAGTTGCTCGAGGCGGTACGCCGGGGAGAATTGCATGTCACTGCGGTGCGGTTGCTCGCGCCGCATCTCGACCGCGGGAATTGTGCGGAACTGATTGCGTTGGCGAAGCATCGGACGGCAGATCAGATCAAACGGCTACTGGCGGATCGGCAGCCAAAGCCGGATGTAGGGGCTTCGGTTCGGCGGGTCTCCTCCTTGGCGCCGTTGGCGCCAAGGGAAACCAAGGCGAACTCCAATTCCTCCACTCACGCCGAACCAACCACCCGCCCGCTCATCTCGCCTCGATCGCCGATCGATCCCTCACCGAAACCAACACCGACGCCCGAACCCCTCGGTGGGGACCGGTACAGCATCCGATTCTCCGCTGATCGCGAAACGCATGCGCAGATCCGGGAGCTGCAAGCGCTCATGCGTCACAAGTTCCCCGATGGGGATCTCGGCGCGATCCTGGGTCACGCGGTCGCGGTGCTGCACAAGCAGGTTCGCAAGCAGAAGTTTGCGGATTGCGCGAAGCCACGACAGCGAACCCAGTCGAAGCCTGCCGGTTCGGGCCAGCGCGGGCCCGACGCGACCGGACGGAAGATCCCGGCCGCGATTCGACGGGCTGTTGCGCAAAGGGATGGGGAGCGCTGCAGCTATGCGTCGCGCTCGGGGCGTCGTTGTGGTGCGATCGGTTTTCTCGAGTTTCATCACGTGATTCCTTGGGTGCGGTGCCGATCGCATGAAGTCGAGAACATCACGTTGCGTTGCCGTGCTCACAATCAGTACGCGGCGGATCTCGATTTGGGTGGCGACGTTATGGCGCGATTCCGCAAGGGTGGGCCAGACGACTTGGCGGTCCGCTCGACGGGGGTGCGCCCAACGGACGCGGGCGGAAACGGGCAACTGGACTTAAGTCCAGTTCAGCGGCCGACAAGCGGGACCTGAAGCAGGGTGTTCGATGTAATCATCCTCGAGCTTCATCCCGAGCGCGGCCGATATTCACGCATGGCTGTAGACCAGCATCCGCACCAAAAGCGGGAGGGGTGGGGAAGGCTTCGACCGGGGCGCTGCTCATGGAGCGACTTTGTGTTGCGCGATGTCGGCGCGCACAATGAACGCAGAGAGGTCTTCGCCTGGGCCGTCTTGCCGAAATGCATTGAGATGCTGCTCGGACTGCCAGGCTTCGTACACGTTGACCCGATCCGGTTCGATGGGGTCCGCCGCGACCACGAAGTCGAGGCATCCCGTTGTTTTGCGGGCCATCGCCATTGCCTCGGCAGCGCCCGTCAGAAAGGCTTCGCGGTCTTGTGCTCGAACGAAGAGTTTTCCGGAAACGATGATCACCTTTCCACCTCCTGTGCACATCATGATCGATGGGCTTTCGTTTGGCACCCCATTCCCACCAGTGGAAGGACATCACCCTTCGGCGTTACCCGCAAGCCGTCTTGCGTAACGAGAATGTTTCGGTTGCGACTTTCGCTTCTCAGCCTGTGATGCGATCTGTCATAGTGAATTCTCAGTCCGAACAGGAAGGAGACGCCCGTGATCATCTCCGTCGTCAATCACTCCGAGTACACCGACACTTATGTGCAAGAGGTTCTTCGGGCGATCAACCGGCAGATTGCCGAGGACTTCGCGCCCTACTGGCATCGCTCTGGTGAGCTGCGGCTCGAAGGTGCGGTTGGGCGCCAGCCGAACCCGAAGAAGCCCGAAGAGCTTCGCGGCGACGCCATCTTGTATTTGTGGGACAAGGTCGATCAGCAGGCCGACGCGCTCGGCTTTCACGACCTGAACTTTCGCGGGATTGCTTTCAGCATCGTCTTCACCCAGCTCTCTGAACAACTCGGCGAGGACTGGACGGTGACGCTTTCCCATGAAGCCCTCGAGCTCATCATGGATCCCGAGGCGAACCTGCTCGTTCAGGGGCCGCACCCGGAGACCCCGGACCGCCTCGTCTACCACTGGTACGAGATGTGCGACGCCGTCCAGGCGCAGACGTACTTCATCGACGAAATCGAGGTTTCTAACTTCGTCCTGCCGCTCTATTTCACGGATAGCGACGAGGAAGGGTCGCGCAACGACTTTCTCGGAATACAGAACGAGGATGGCAGCTCGCTGCCTTCGTTTGGTGTCGCGCCCGGCGGCTACGTCGGCTTCTACGACCCCGACGTCGGCGACCACGATCAGTTCGTCTCGCGCACTCCGCCTCCCAAGAAGAAGAAGACCGCACGCGAGCGGCTGGCGATCCGTTCCGCGGCCGGGCTGACGCGCCGGACCGTCAGGCGCCAGCAGGAAACGAGCTCGGAGGACGTCGTCCGGAAGCTCTACAACCGCAACGAGGAAGACTCGCTGCCGGGCCCCTGGTTCGAAGGCTTTACGATCGACGTGCGCCGGGGCGGAAGGACGGACCCGCTCGACGTACTCGAGGCTGCGGCGAAAGCCGCGCTTGGCAGCGGCTGGGCGCAGCATTGGGACGCGTTCGAACCCAACAACACGCTCTATGACGATGGACCGTTGCCCTATGAGCTGATTCCGCGCGAGGCGGTCTCGGTCGCCTCCGCCTGGGAGCTCTGTTATGCGCTGCGCGAGGAGCCGGGCATCGTCGACGTCGAACCCGACTTCGTGTTCTTCCGAGCCGACTCGGAGGCGCTCGACGCCATTCCGCCCGGGCAACGGATGTTTCTATTTGGATCCAAGCACCTCGACGGGTCCAAGCCGCCGGAATGGAGCCTCGATCAGATCCGCGCCAAACAAGCCTGGGTCTACACCCAGGGCGAACAGGTCACGATTGCGCATCCCGATACGGGATTTCTGAAACACCCGGAAATCTGGCCGAAGGTCGGCGGCGGCCCCATCGACACCATCAGGGATTGGGATTTCGTCACAGACGACGACGATGCCCGAGCGGAACTCGACGACGACAATCTCCTTCCGGGCGGGCCCAATCACGGCACGTCCACGGCCAGCGTGATCGTCAGCGCGACGGGGCCGGCGGATTCCGCCGCCACCGGAGAGCCCTTCGTGAGCGGCATCGCTCCCAACGCAAAGCTCGTACCGCTGCGCGTATCGAACAGCGTCGTCCACTTCAGCTTTCGAAGGGTGCGCAAAGCCATTGAGTACGCGACCGACAACGGCTTTCACGTCATCTCGATGAGCCTCGGTGGGCCGGCACCCAGCAAGCACCTGCGCCGCGCGATCCAGGCTGCAACCAAGCGGGGCTTGATCGTGATTGCGGCAGCGGGCAACTCGATCCCGTTCCGCCCGGTGATCTGGCCCGCTCGCTACCCTGAGTGCATCGCCGTTGCGGCGTGCAACGCCGATCGAAAGCACTGGAAGGGATCCTCGCGCGGCGGGGCCATCGACATCACGGCGCCCGGCGAGTCGGTCTGGCGAGCCCTCGTCGATGAGAAGGGAGTGGACGAGTATCTCGTCGAGCGCAGCAGCGGAACCTCCTACGCGACGGCCACAGTGGCAGGCGTCTGCGCGCTCTGGATCTCCCATCATGGCTGGCAGGTTCTATTCGACAAGTACGGGGAGCACATGGCGGACGCCTTTCGCTCCGTGCTCGCAAAAACCGCACAGAAGAGCGATCACCTCGACCCGGACAAATTCGGCCCCGGCATCGTCGACGCAGAGAAAGTCCTGCTCGAGCCCTTGCCCTCGACCCAGGCGGTGCGAGGAAACCGCGGTGGGCGCTCTCGTCGTGCGGCGGCCGGCGCGCGGCGGGGCGACGAAGGTTCCCTGTCCACGATCGAGGCGATGTTTCCGCAGCTCTCTCGCGCCGAGGTGATGAGCGGGCTCGAAGCACTGCTCGACACGGATGCAAAGGGCGTCGCAAAGCGCCTGCGCGAGGTCGGTGACGAGCTGGCGTTCCAGCTGGCGATCGACCCGCGGCTGCGTCGGCGACTCGGCGCGCGAGCCCGACGAGCGATGGGCGGCGCCAAGACGAGTGGGGCCCGCTTGTGGCGCGCGGCAGCTTCCGAGGACCTGCGCACCCATCTTCGCCGGACGGGATCGTCTCGACTGAACCAGTCGATAAATTAACATCGATCGGCATCCATTCACCCAGGAGATCGTCATCCGATGCGTACCGTTCTCTCGTTGCTAGTCGCCGTCTTCTTTTCCATGAGCTGCGCGCACGTTCGGGGAATGGACTCGGCCGAGGGCAATCCCGATCCTGACTTCACGAAGTTGTTGCCCGGCGCAACAGTCGAGCTTCCAGCGCAGAAAGACATGGCGCTTGGCCACGTGAACCGCGGCGCGCGAGCCTTCGAGCGAACGCCGCACACGGCGCCGACGCCATTCGCCGAGGGCCCCGGCGCGGCTCCATTGCCAGAGAGCCTGCTCAACCAGGTCGGTGTGGAGTTTCACATCTTTTCGATTGGCCAGGCCGACAGCATGCTGGTGATCGCTCCGGGCAGACCGCCCGAGCGATCGAACCCGCCAGTCGGGCCGAACGTGACCACGCTGCTCTACGACCTCGGCGAGCTGGGCTGGAACACCCGCCGCAACTGCGTCCATGTTCGCGACGAGATCGAGCAGCTGACCGGTGCCCATCACGTCGACTACCTGGTGTTGTCCCACTTCCACCAGGACCACGTGGGCGGGCCGCCCCGCCTCATCACCAGCCCGAACGGGAACACCCGCCAATTTCTGGGCGGCGGCGTTTTCTGCCTGCTCGAGGGCGACACCGACTGGTTCACGGTGGGAACCCTCATCGATCGGGGCGACGGCGAGCAAGCCTTCAAGCCGGTGCGCCAGGCCTCGCATCAATGGGTCATCGACTCGACGAATCGTTGGATCGCGAACGGCACCCTTCAACGGCGAGTTGCCGCGGGTTTTGCACCGGGTCTCATCAACATGGGACCGGCCGTTGCAGTCGAAGTGTTGGCGACGGCAGGCCATGTTGCCGCCAATGACCCCGGCGCTTTGGAGAATGTGGAGTCGGCGACGCCGGGCACCTACCGCATCGACCAGCAAGCCTCACCGAACGATTTCTCGATCGCCCTCGAGTTCACGGTCGGAAGCAATTTTGAACTCTTCACGGCGGGCGACCTGAGTGGAGGCCCGAGTCCGAACTTCGCCCCCTTCATCGTTACCCAAAACCGTCAGGTCTACACCAACGTCGAGGCCCACATGGTGAATCACTGGGAGAGCCAGACCCCGCCGCGCGAGTCCGATGTCGAGGTTTACGTGGTGAATCACCACGGCTCGCACAACTCCTCGATCCCCGCGCTCGTCGACGCACTCGAGCCCGAGGTCGTGATCTACTCGGCGGGCGCACGCCACGGGCATCCGCGAGAGGAGATTGCTGATCGCTTCCATGCGGCCGGCAGCGATCAGATGTTGACCCACTCGGCGGACGACGACGAGTGGCCGGGCGGCGTCTTCCCGGACCGATATGGCAACGGCTGGAACAATCCGGTCGGCGACATTCTCGTCTTCGCTCCGTTGAACGGAGACTGGTACACGGTGGCAACACAGGACCAGGCCTTCGAGTATCCGACCTTCTCGGATATCGATGAGCAATGACTCGCAGGGATGACGACTAGCGGTCGCTACCAGGGGCACTCGACGGCGCCCTCCGCTGGGAGCCTGTGGCTCGATCTGCGGGTGGACGTCGATCCGCTGTCTCCGACCTCGCCGGTGACGGGACGGGTCAGCGGCGATCTCTATGAGCAGAGTGAGTTGGCCGGGCGCCGCTGGGTCACCTTTGTGGAGTCCTGGGTGGTCGACACTCCCAGTGTGGAGGTCGGCGCGACCGCCACAGTGATCGAGGGCGCCCTGCGCTCCAGCGCCCCCGATCCACGCCAGCTGCGGCTGGAGTTCTCCGACGTGGGAGGTGTGCCACGGGTACGCGTCTTGCTGCAAGACGCTGGGGTCCTGACAACCACATTCGAGTGCGTTCACAGCGGGAACGCGTGTCGCGAGCTGCGGCTGGAAATCGACGTCTGCGCCAAGGTCGCGGATGGCCGCACGATCCCTGTGTACGAACACGGAGGCCGCGCGTTGGACGTGGTGGCGTGTTATGCCGACGCCGGTATCGCGATCGAGATCGAACCCAGCGCGGCAGCTCCGATCGACGATAGCCACCCCGATTTCGACACGTGGAGCACCGCGGAGCTTCACGACGCCATGTCGGACCACTTCAGCAGGGCAGTGGGTAGTTGGCCGAGCTGGGACCTCTGGGCGGTTCTGGCGAGCCGCGCGGACGACCCGAACCTGGCGGGGATCATGTTCGAGACGACGGGGCAACGCGGACGCGATCGGGGTCCGGAGCGCCGGGCCATTGCCGTCTTCCGCGAGCACCCACTCTTCCAGCAACTCCCCGCCGCGGAGCCGAATAATGATGCCGAACGGGAAGCGTTGCGGAACTTCCTGCATACCTGGATTCACGAGATCGGTCATGCCTTTCATCTGCCCCATCCCTGGCAGCAGGGCCGTGGCGTCGCACTCACGTGGATGGGCTACCCGCAGACCTACGACCTGTTTCACGGTCAGGGCGAGTTCTGGCAACGCTTCGATTTCCGGTTCGACGAAGCCGAACTCGTCCACCTCCGCCATGGCGAGCGATCGCGCGTAATCATGGGCGGCGAACCTTGGACCTTCGGGAACGCCGGCCTCGAGGCTGAGCCCGTTGGGCGTGACCAGCCTCCTCTCGAACTGCTGCTGCGTTCGAAGCGGTACTTCGACTTTCTGGAGCCAGTGAACGTCGAGTTGCGGCTGCGCAACCGCAGTTCCGAGTCGCTCGAGGTCGACGCGCGATTGCAGCCGGAGCACGGGCTCGTCTCGATCGAGATCCGCCGCCCAAACGGCAGCATCGGTCGGCATCATCCGCTCGCGTGCCGGGTCGCGTCCCCCGTGTCGCGAAGTCTCGCTGCTTTCGGCAATCCAGACGGGCTCGACCGCTACAGCGAGAGCCTTGCACTCAGCTACGGCCTTCACGGCTTCCAGATCGACGAACCCGGCGAGTATCAACTTCGCGCCGTGTATCGGGGTGCGGGCCGGATGTGTGCGTTCTCCGACATTCAGCGCATCCGTGTCGGCTGGCCCCAGTCGACCGAAACAGAAATCCTCGCACAGGACTTCTTCACCGACGACGTGGGCCTGCAGATCTACCTCGAGGATTCGCACGCAGATCGGCTTGCGAAGGCGCGCGACGTGATCCGCGAGGTCGCGGAGCGCTGGCCTCATACGCTGCGCGGGGCGAAGCTCAACACCGTGCTTGCCGCCGCCGCGGCGCGACCGTTCTTCGCCGTGTCCGGTGGAGCGCTTCGCCCGGCGCACCTGCCCGATCCGGATCGCGCGCTGAGCCTGACCCGGAACGCTCTCCGCCGCTACGACACTTCTGCGGACCGCTCGCTCAACCTGGAGCACGCGCGGGTCGCCGCGCTACACCTCGATTGTTTCGAGACGGTGGCGTGGGGCTGGCGCTTCCGTCGCGAGCGTTCGCGGCTACAGAGTCGCCTGCGCGCGCTCGGCGTCAAGAAGCCCGTCGTCGAGCGGATCGGCCAGAGAATTTTGCCCGAGGGTGCCGACGAGGTGGAGCGCAACTGGACTTGAGTCCAGTTGGACGTCCGATTCCCTCCGCCGTCGGCGACGGTGGAGGAGGGGTTTCGTCACATGCAGCCCCAGGATCCCCCCATGGGCTACGGTTCTGATCCCCGCCAGGCCCCTTTGGGGCTTGGCGGTTGATTTTGGCATGAGAGGTCCCTTGTCATGGGATGGAGTCGGTTCACGAATACACCGCCCATCGCTCTACGAGCGATGGTGGATCCCCACCAGTGAGAACACCCGAAGGTCTCGAGCCGCTCGTGGACTGCGGCGTCATCGACGAAGTACTCCGTCCCCTGATGAGCGGCAAAGAAGCACAGGTCTACGTCGTGCTCGCCGGCGGGAAGGAATGCGTCGCGAAGGTCTATAAAGAGGCCAGCCAGCGGACTTTCAAGCATCGGGCCGACTACACCGAGGGGCGACGCTCTCGCAACACGCGGGACCAGCGGGCGGTCACCAAGCGGACGCGGCATGGGCGCCAGCAGGACGAGGCGGCTTGGCGCAATACCGAGGTGGAGATGATCTTTCGCCTGCGGGATGCCGGCGTGCGGGTTCCGGAGCCGATCAACTACCTCGACGGCGTACTGGTGATGGAGCTGGTCCAGGATGCCGAGGGGAACCCGGCACCACGACTGGGGGATCTCGAGTTCGAGGCGGGCGAGGCGGAAGAAATCTACCAGCAGTTGATTCGCGAAGTGGTTCGGATGTTGTGCGCTGGTGTGATCCACGGCGACCTTTCGGATTTCAACGTGTTGATGAGTGCGACTGGCCCTGTGTTGATCGATTTTCCGCAATCGGTCGATCCGGCCCACAATCGAAACGCGCGCAAGCTGCTGCTGCGCGATGTGGAGAACCTTCATCGCTTCGTCTCGAATTTTTCGTCGAGGCAGTCGACCCGGCCTTATGCGGAGGAGATGTGGGAGCTGTACGAATCGAATCGTCTTGCGGCCGACACGGAGCTGACCGGGGGCTATCGCGCGCCAGAGGTGGCCGCTGACACCGACGAGGTATTGGCGCTGATCGAAGAGGCGAACCTCGAAGAGCGCGGGCGTCGTGCGGGTCGGTTCGAGGATTTCGATATCGAATCGGCTTCTGGAGCGACAGATGGGCCGACGGATGGACCGACACCGAAGCCGATCTTCAAGCCGTTGCGCGCAGTCGTCGATTTCTCGGCGGAGATCCGCCCACGGCCGGGCCGTGGTATTCCGGCGGAGAAGCCGCCGGGGAAGGAAGCCGGTGGTGCCGCACCGAAAAAGCGCCGAGGACGACGTCGTTCCCCAGCCGGCCCGCCGGCTGGCTCCCAGTCCAAGTCAGAGAACCCGCAAAAAACAACAACAGACGCCACGCGTACCCCAGCACGGCCGCGCCGGCGCAATACATCCGCATCGCAAACAGATGCGGACCGCAAAAACACCGCACCGCGCGAGTCCGAAGCCCCGAAAAAGAGACGTCGCCGCGGTCGCGGCCGTGCGCGTTCGAAAACAGAAGACACCGGGACCGGCGCGAAAGCTGGAAGTCGGGCCAGCGGCAAGGCCGGCTCGGACGCGGTCGGTAGGGGCGGTGCGGGTCGCGCCACTACGGCCGGTGCGAATGCGGGCGGTCGGGTCGGTACCAAGACTGGCAGCAAGACCGGTAGCAATCCCCGAACGACCGCTCGAAATCCCCGCGCAACGGAGAGCGCGAATCGACCGGCCAAACCCAAGGCCGGTCAAACGGCGCGACGCGGTCAGGGGAAACCCGATGGCGCCAAGAGCGGGGAGGCTCCGCGGCGGCGCAGGCGAAGGCGGCCCCGTACCGAGGGGTCGTAGCGCTCGGGGGTGGGACGCCGAGCGGTGCTCGATCGCGTCGGAGGGACCGGAAGTTCTTCTGCGTAGACGGGATCGCGTGTCTTCGAGATGAGGGGATAGGCACGGAAACAAAGGGGAAATGCTGCGGTCGCGGGTGGGTGGCGGTTGCGGGTGCCCATGCTCTGCGTGCTGGCGACCCCCCGCCTTTTGGCGGGGGGTCGGGGACAGTGGTACGTTGCGCGGCGAGCACGGTGGGCTTTGATCGCCCGGCCGGCTCTTTCTCAGCCTTTGGCTCCCCTGATTGTCTCTTTCTTCTATCGAGACGGGTCAGGCAGATCGGCACTCAGGCACATTCGCACCCAGGTGCCCGGCAGGAAGCCGTGCAGGTTCGACGCTTCGGATGGATCGAAGCGACTTCGGATAGCCGCCGTGCAAGGAAACGACGAACGTGAAGAGCGATGGTAAGAAGCGAGCGGGTAAGCAGAAGCGCGGTGCGCAGGTTGGCGGGATGACGGGTCGGGCAGCTGATTCTGTCCCGGCGGGTTTGGACGCAATTGCGCTTGAGAGTGACGTGAAGCGCGGCGATGACCGCGAGGCGGTCATCGGGGAGGTGCCCCGCTCGCTCGCCGCCGCCATTCGGCGGCGCGGAATCGTCAATCTCACATCCGTTCAAAGCGCCGTGCTCGCTGCGGAGTCCGCAGGCCGCGATCTACGCATCTCCTCCCAAACCGGATCGGGCAAGACCATCGCGATCGGGTTCGCGCTCGAAAGCGATCTCGCCGCTGGATCCACACGCGAAGCCGGAGCGGGCCATTTCGAAAAGCGAGGCCCCAGCGTGCTGGTGCTGGTACCCACGCGTGAACTCGCCATGCAAGTGCGCGACGAATTGGGCTGGTTGTTCGAAGGTGTCACGGGTCTCGGGATCGAAGTCGTGATGGGCGGCACATCGATCGGAGTCGAGCGCCGGGCGCTCTCGCGGGGGCCGCGGGTCGTCGTCGGGACACCCGGGCGTGTACTCGATCACGTCAAGCGCGGCGCGCTGGCGCTGGGTGGGATCAAGCACGTGGTACTCGACGAATCGGATCGCATGCTCGACATGGGCTTTCGTGATGAACTCGAGGCCATCCTCGAGGCGATGCCTACCGAACGACGCACGCATCTCGTTTCGGCGACATTCCCCTCCTCGGTCCGCAAGCTCGCGGATCGCTTCCAGAGCAGCCCCCTCCACATCGAGGGCACGGCACTGGGTGCTGCGAACTGCGATATCGAGCACGTGGCTCACGTCGTCGATCGGCGCGGGTCGTATGCCACCATCGTGAACATGTTGCTGCTCAACGAAGGCAAGCGTTGCTTGATCTTCGTCGAGCGCCGGGTCGACGTCGCGGCGCTGGCAGAGAAGCTCTCGGCCGACGGGTTCGCAGTGCAGCCGTTCAGCGGCGATCTCGCGCAGGCGCAACGCACACGAACCATCAATGCGTTTCGACGTGGAACGATGAAGACGCTGGTGTCGACCGATGTGGCCGCACGCGGAATCGACGTGCCGGATATCGAGCTCGTCATTCACGCCGACACGCCCGAATCCGCAGATACGTACGTCCACCGCAGCGGTCGGACCGGCCGTGCGGGCAGCGCGGGACGCAGCGTGATGCTCGTCGCGCCCAAGGCGCGCCGGACCTGGGAACGCCTGCTCACCACAGCACGCATCAAGCCCAACTGGCTGCCGGTGCCGAAAGCCGCCCAGGTCGAGAAAGAACTTCGCAAGCGATTCCGCCGAAACATCCACGATCGGCTCGAAACCGAAACCCCGCCCACACAGCAGCAGGTCGACTACGCGAAGGGCCTGCTCGACGGGCGCGACCCCGCGGCCGTCGTGGCACTGCTGTTGGAAATGGCCCAGCCGAAGTCGGCTCGCGCCGCGATGGATATTTTTCCTCCTGCTGCTGGCGGCCACGCCACCAACAGCAAGGGCCCACGCACCCAAGACCGCACCGCAAACCGTTCCCAGAACAACGGCCCACCCTCGGACTACGTCACCTTCTCCATCAACTGGGGCACCAGCCGGGGAGCGGCGACCCCACGCGTCCTCGGCCACATCTGTCGCCGCGGCCAGATCGAAAGCCAACAGGTCGGCACGATCGAAATCCGAGCCAATGAATCCCTGTTCCAGGTCCAGGCGGCCATCGCGAAGCAATTCGAAAAAGCCGTCCTCGCTCCCGACCCGCGAGATCCGGGTGTACGCATCGTCCCGTACAGTGGGCCGGTTCGCTCCACGGCTTCCGCATCAAAGTCCAATCCCGCTCCGGCCAATTCCGCTTCTCCCCGTTCCGCTTCCGGCCCCAGAGCACCGAAGGGCCGACCGAAGCGCGGACCTTGGCGACCGCCGACCGGTGACAAGAAGCGATTCAAGGCCAAGAGCAAAGCGAAGGGAAAGGGCCGCTAGCCCGACCCGCGAAGCTTCATCCCCGCTTTGCGGTAGATGTCATCGATGACCGTCATGTTCGCGACCCCGTAGGCGGCATCGGTGATCGCCGGCTCCCCTGTCCGCACCGCCTGCTCGAACGCGCGTAACTGGCAGGTGTAGGTCGCGTCGCCGGGAACGGACTCCGAGCTCGTGATCCCGTTACGGCTCACCTTCAGCCGATGAAACACGTGGGGCGCAAGCGGGTTCAGGATGTTGAGGAATCCGTTCTCCGTCGTCACCCGAGCGGACAGCTTCAGTAGCTGGGCAGAAAACAGCGACGCGGTCGTTCGACCGGTCGCCCCGCCTTCGAAGCGGTAGTCGGCCTGCATCCAGCGATCCACATCGGGCGAAGAGTGACGCGCCCGAGCGCTCACCACCTCGGGCTCGGATCCCGCCAGGAAACGCAAGATGCTGACCGCATAACAACCGATGTCCATGCTGGCGCCACCACCCAGATCGTACCGGTACCGGATGTCTCCGGGGATCGGCAGCGGAATGCAGGTCGACACTTCGACGTGCTGAATCGCTCCGAGGTCCCCCGAATCGAGTATCTCCCGCACGCGCGTCGTCAGCGGGTGATAGCGCCAATGGAACGCTTCCGTGAGAACGTGTCCGGCCTTCTCGGCGGCTGCCTGCATCAGCCGTGCCTCGGCGGCATTCGACGCGATCGGCTTCTCGCACAGCACGTGTTTGCCGGCTTCGAGCGCCCGAATCGTCCATTCGCAATGCAGCCCGTTCGGCAGCGGGTTGTAGATCGCGTCGATGTCGGTGTCGGCGATCAGTTCGTCGTAGCTTCCGTGCACCCGGCGGATGCCATGCTTCGCAGCGAACTTCTTTGCGCGCTCCACGTCGCGCGCGGCGACGGCCGTGACTTCGACACCGGGCACGTCGCGCGCCGGGCGCACCAACGCCATCGGTGCGATACGGGCTGCGCCGAGGATCCCGATCCGTAGCGGACGTTCACTCATCGAGGCCCAGTATCACCGAAGCGCTGCGCGCTTCAAAGCGCATCGAAACTGCGCGCCAGGGCGACCTGCCGCAGCCTGCGAGCGAAATCGATATCCACGAGTTTGTAGAACTGCACCTTCTCGCGTTCGTAGGCGGCCTCGTGGAGGTCTAGGTCGCGGAAGGTCTCGCCGCGCTTGGCGGTCCGTTCGACGAAGCGTCCGTCCTGGACCTCGGGAAACCAGACCGAATCGTCGTCGCGGTATTCGATCTCGTTGCCGTACAACCAGGCATAGAACGCGTGCCTCTCGTTTCGAACCCGCAGTTGATGGGGCTTCTTGTTGCGCAGCGAATACGCGACGAAGTATCGGACGCCCATGACTTCGGGCTCGAGATCGCCGTCGATATCGAATACGTCGTAGTTGTAGGAGCGATTGAGGAACACATCGACGTCGTAGAGTTTCGCGACTTCGGGCGGAAGCAGTTGCCGCAGTTCCGCGATGTGCCCGACGTTGACATGGGTGCATCCCGACGACATGGGCCCACGCGAAAGCAGCCACAAGAACCGCGACGGCCCCTCGTTGCGTCGCGAGTCCCCCTCCAACCACGCGTCCGGCAGGAAGGCGGCCTTCTCGGGCTCCATCCTCCACCACAGCGTATGAAAAGAGTTGTGCATCGTCGTGCCGACGTGCATGTAGGGGATCCAAGGCGAATAGCTGTAATTCGCCTTGGTGGGAATGTGATCGACGGTTTTCGTGCGTTGATGCGTCGTGAGCGCGCGCCGGCCCGGTGTCGGGTAGAGCGGGATCTTGTGTCCCTTGTAATCCGTGTACTCGTTGAAGGTCCCGATCGGGTAGATCGCCGTGAACTCGACGAAGCGCAGCTGGCCTTGCGAGCGTGGATACCGGTCGCCTGTCAAATGCGCGAGCAGATCGAAATACCCCGCCGCGAAAGCGGCGGAACCCCCGTCCGCCGCAAGTTTCAACAGAGCGCCGAGCTTCGTCCGCGTCGCCGCATCGATTTCTGCGATCCACAATCGCGTCGGAAGCAACGCATTGACGAGATCGAGTTGACGTCGGCGATCCGGTTTCGCAGCGTCACCCGGTTCGACCCGCGCGATCCATGCGTTCATCAGTGCGTCTTCCGAGATTTCGATCTCGAACACGCGACCCGGATTCAGCCGCTTGATCAGCGCGAGGTTTCGTTGTCGCAATGCGCTCGGCTCGAGCGACTCTTCTTCGGCGATCAACGCCGGCAAGCCGAGATCCGAAACCACCGCCTCCATTTCGGCGAACGCTTGATTTTGCGTCAACACGAGACGTTTCTCGTCGATCAGCCGGCGATAGGTGGTGACCCTCGCGGCGAGGTCGCGAACATATTCCTCGATCACCCGATCCGACAGCACCGAAGTCGCGCGCAGCTGATTGCCCCGTCCAACATGCAGATGCAGCCGTGCGGGGTCGAGCGTCCGTGGTGCGAACCCGGTGTAGAACGTCGGCTCCCAGCGGTCGTAGTAGACGCCGAACTCCGGAGGCTCTTCGAGCACGCGCACGCGCGGTCTCGATGGGATCGGCTCGGTGCCGATATCGTCGGCGTGGATACCGGTCGGAACGAGGATCGCGATTCCCAATAGGGCGGCGGCGAATGCCGTGACTCTCCCGATGAATGACCGCATGAAGGTCTCCGTTGAATGCACTGGATCCCCGCCGACTCGTCCGAGTCGGCGAAACAGCCCTACCAAAGCGGCTCGCCAAACGACAGCGTCCGATTGGTCTGCTGCGTCTTCGGCTCGTAGGCTCGGAGAGCGGGCGTGTTCTGCATCGACTCGTTGCCGAGAAACGGGCGCACCTGAAACAGCCAGAGCTTCCCGTTCGCGAACCCGAACTCGATGTCCCAGGGCCGTGGCTGGCCGGCGGAGTCCGTGGCGGCCGAAATCTTCTTCTTGATGATTTCCGCGGTTCGCACCAGATCCTTGATTTCACGGTCGGCCAACACGTACTCGCTCCCGGTCGAAGCGACCACTGCGCTCCCGCCCGTGGGCTGAATCAGTCGACGCCAGGGCGACTTGAACATCGTGACGAGCTCGATGCCGTCGGGCGAGTACACGAGCGTCTCGGCCGGGGAGCCGTCTACCGCGCCCCCGACGCCTTCAGAAGTCGCGATCAACATCGAACGGTCGTCGCTGCGATCGACATCCGTCGTCACGAGCACGCCGGACTTCTCGGTACGCACGCTTTCGAGGATCACCACCGAAGGAAGCACCCAGAGCGGCTCGTCGATGATCGCCTGACGCCACGAGAACGATCGATAGCTGAACGGCGATGCCCAGACCTCTTTCAGACCGGAGAAGACATCGACCAGCGCGCGCTTGTCGAACAGCGTGAGATTCAGGCCGGCCCCGTTGAAATCGTCGAGGTCCTCGACATTGGTGTCGCTTCGAATGAACACGCCGACCGTTCGGGACGGGTCTTTCTTCTCCAACAACCCCTGCGCCAGCAGCCGGCTTCGGATCGATTCCTCCAAAGCATCGGAGATCGGCGCCGCTTCGATCGATGCGCGCATGATCGTCAAACGAGGCTCGATCCATTTTCGCAGTGCTTGCTCGTCGACCCCCTTCGGCATCATCTCGCCGAAGAACGTCGCGTAGGTCTGCTCGACGAACGCCGGAAGCGGGCTGCCCGCCACCGCGATCCGCTGGCTCGCGAGAGCCTCCGGGACGGTGACCTTCGCGCGCGTGTAGTGGTCGTAGTAGGCGCCAAACGGCACGACGATGCCGCGCGCCACCTTGTCGGGAAACAGGTATTTGAGTTCGCCCAGGTAGGCGGCCTTCGGCCCACCGCGGATCCCCGAATCGGTGCGGCGCATCTGGTCGAGATCGACCGAGAGCTTCATCGTCAGATCGATTCGGTCTTTGTCGATGTGCAGTTTCTTGGCGGCGCCCCCGAACGATCCGTCATCGGTGCGACGCACATTCCCCAAGAACTCGGCGACCAGCGACTCGTCGCGGGCGCTCATCTTGGACGCCTCCTTGACGATCACCCGACCACCGGGAGTCACGATGAAGAAGACCTTCTGGCCGTCGTGGGATTCGAACCGCTGGTAGGCCGAGGGTCCCAACACGACGTTCGGGATCCCGAGCGCGCGCGCCAACAACTGCACGTGCGAGACAACGTTGCCCTCCCCTCGCGTGAAGATCCCCGCCGCGGGTTCGAGTTCGGCGGGCGTCTCGGGCAACGCGAGGACATCGTTGCGGGTGTAGTCGCCCGGTTCCGGTGCAACCACGAGTCGGCCCAACGCCAACCCCGGATTCAGAGCGCGAACCTCGGCTTCGACGCTCTGGCCGAAGATCTCGTGTTGTGGACGGCTGGCACCGGTCGCCCACTCGCGCAACGTCTCGAACACCTTGCCGTACAGGATCAATACAGAACCGCGCAGGATATCGTCGGCCAGCAGGTTCGAGTCGGGCACCAGATACAGCCACGGTGCCCGGACCTCTTCGAACGCGTAGTGGGTGCCGAGCTGCGACCATTCGACCACGCGCTCGGCGGTCGTCAGGCCGCGTTCGACCTGCCGCTGTGTCGCACTCTTCTTCTCTTGCAGTTCGCGGAGACTCGTCACGACTTCGTTGCGTTCCCGTTCCATCAGCAAACCCGAGCCGTAGGCGGCGTTCGCGAGTGACGCGAGGACATCAAGGCCCTGGCCGGCCGTCAGTGGGTTGGCGGCGGCCAACATGTCGTTGCCGATCCGGTTGATGACGGCCGACGCGGTGATCGCGATGTCGACCAAGCGGCGGCGGTCGGCGGGTGACACGCTCTTCTTTTCGACCGTGCGACGGGCGATCGACATCACATCGGCGAGTCGTGCGATCGCATTCACCGGCTCCTTGCCGACGCTGGCGACGAGCGTCTGCAGCTGGAAGGCGACCGCAGCGTCCTCGATCCCAGGGAGCTGCTCGATGAGTGCCGCCTCGTCGAGCGACACCAGCTTCTTGATTTCCGCGACGAGTTCCGCAGCTTGTTTTCGTTCCGGGTGTGTCTTGGCCGACCGGCTCGCCCAGGCTTCGATCTTGGGAATCACATCGGCCGACAGCTGGTTGTGGACCTGGTCGCGAATCGGCTTGAAGCCGTAGTTCAACTGCTGGATGGCGGTCGCCATGTTTCGCACTTTGCCGATCTGTCCCTGGTCTTCGCGGACATAGAAGCGGCGCTGCAGCTCGTAGGCCAACAGGAAGTGACGCGGCTCGTCGAATTCGGACATCGCGAGATACCGCTCGAAGAAAATCGGAGCATCGCGGCTCTCGAATTCCGCGCCCGAAATACCTCCGTAGGAGCGCATCTTCGCGAGCTTGTGATCGGGATGCGTCTCGACGAAGTACTTCTCGAGGATGTAGCCGCGCACCAGATCGTGGTGGTCGGCGAAGTCGTCCCACAGCCATAGGTCGCGGGAAAACAGGTTGGCGATCCACATTCGCTGCTTGCCGAGCTCTTCCGCCCACGGCTCGCGAAAACCGGAGCAGAACTTCGGCGAATTGCCGCACGGTCGAACGATGCTGCCGTCGGGCAACTGCACCGGCTTCTTCTCGTTGTCCTGACACACGCAGAAATTCAGGCTGTACGGCCCCTTCTCTTCGGTGAGGCTCTTCTTCCAGTCTTGATCGAGTTGGGCGCGATCGGAAGCGGTGAGTTCGGGTCCCGAGGCCCCCGCATCCGCCGCGACGACAACCGCCCACAGACCCATCCAAAGCGGGACGAGGATCGAAACGAGCGCTCCCGAGATGAACGCGAACGCCCGCGCGGAGTGGGCTTTTGTGACATCTGTCACCGGGACTTTCGCCGCGGATTGCAACGGATCGTTCAAGTCAGGGCTCCCTGGGTGGCGGGAAGCCCACCCTCGAATCGGCCCATGTTCGCACGCCTGCATTCGCTCGGAAACTATCCCCTCGGAAACTGTCCAGCCAAAAACCGCAACCCGAAAACCGCCCCGCCGAAAAGGATCGAATCGACCTTTCGATCGGCAAGCGAATCGGCCTATGCTCTGAGGACTGTGCACTGTTCGATGATTCGCGCGCTGGCCGGATGGGCGGCCTGGGGTGCGGTAGCTACTGTGATGTTCTTCTCCGGTAGTTCCGCGGCCGATGGAGCGACCACTGAACCTCCCGTGAGTCCCGCCCTGGTCTCACCCGAACAAGAGGAGGCCCTCGAGGCATCCGCCAGGGATTGGCTCGGAACGATTCAGCCAGATCGCGAACTGCAGATCTTTCTCGATGAGAAGATCGAGACGCAACGGTCCCGCGACAAGACGCTGGCGCGGCAGACGATTCGATTCTCGCTGATCGACATCCCGGTCGAAGGGTCGCCGACGCTCGCAGATTGGAAAGGCGACCTCCCGGTGTACCCGGCGAGCGTGGCGAAATTCGTCTACCTGATGGCCGCCTACGAGTGGCGCGACGAAGGCAAGCTCGATATCGATCCAAAGCTCGATCGCCAGCTGCAACAGATGATCTATGTCAGCAGCAATCGCGCGACTCAGAAGGTCGTCGCGCGGTTGACCGACACTCGACCGGGTCCCCGCCTCGGCCCCGAGGAATACCCCGAGTTCGTACGCAGGCGACATCGGGTGAAAGACTGGCTGAACGAGCTCGGCATCACGGGGCTGCACATGGTCCACCCCACCTATGACGGCGGTGGCGACCTGTACGGTCGCGAAGAGCAGTTTCTCGAAGACACCGGGATCGAAGGCGCCCTCCCCAATCAGACCGGCCAGTACCGCAACCGGATGGCGATGACGGCCAACGACAGCGCCAGGCTCCTCGCGTTGCTCGCGACCGACCGAGCGCTCTCTCCGGAGGCTTCGGAGGCCGTTCGCGAGCGAATGCGCCGTTCGACCCAGAAGCAGCGATACCTGAGGGCTCGTATCGCAGGTGGCGCAGAAAAGAGTGGTTTCCCCGTCGACGTATTCGCGAAGACCGGCACCTGGGGGCCGATCTTCGCCGATGCTGGAATCGTTCGCGGTCCGTCGGGCCGGCAGCTCGTGGTCGCCGCCTTCATCGAAGGCGGCCCCAAATACCGTGGGAACATCATTGCGAAAGTTGCCGAGGGCGCCGCCCGGATCATCTTCGCACGTGACGGCGTTGACTGAGCGTCAACTCGCCGAGGTTTCGGGGTAGTATCGCCGAGCCAGTGCGACAGGCGATCCACGCGACCACATGCGACCACACCCGACCACAAGAGAAGGGGAACCCCATATGCGCCGTATCCGATTTTGGACCCTTGCGACCGCGGTCGTATTCCTCGTGGTCTCAGCGAGTATCGCGTCGGCCCAAAGAGTGGAGCGCTGGAACGACCCGACCCCGTACGGGACGTTCTTCAACGACTACGATCCCAACTTCCACGTCGGTTTCATTCCGCGCGTACAGGATGCAACCCGCATCAAGATGCACGTCGCGCGCGGAAACCAGCTTCGCGTCCGCATGATCCTGCCAGACGACACGATCGACAACTTCCTCACCGACATGAAGGCAAAGCACGATCTCCAAAAAGAGCTGATCGACAGTGGTGTCATCACGCTGACGAGCACGATGTACTGGGAGGATTTCGAACGACTCTATGCCGCTGCCGGAATCGACGAGAAGGTCGCTCGCAAGAGCAGCCTGTCCCCCGAACAGTGGCGAAAGCTCAACGTCGAGGCGATCGACGAACTGAATCCAGAGCGCCTCTACCACATCCAGAAAGACTTCGACCCGATGGTCGACGCCTGGGCCGCGCTGCTTCGCGCGAATCCGGTCGCGGAAAA
Organism: Deltaproteobacteria bacterium; assembly: GCA_029261905.1. GTDB lineage: Bacteria > Myxococcota_A > UBA9160 > UBA9160 > SMWR01 > JAJDAM01. Next base: position 4,096 of record JAJDAM010000714.1, on the reverse strand, counting down.
GCTGCAAGCGAAAGTCGACCTGGTCAACGAGTTGTTCCACAACCGTATCTGGGTTTCCAACCTGACCGAAACGCAGCTGGCCGCCTTCGATCGCCTGCACACCCAGGCCCAGGAGGCCGGCACCAGCACTGCCTTTCGCGCCGAGACCCAAGCCCTCTTCATGGACCTGACCGACAACATCTATGCGGTCAACGACGGGAAGATCGATTATTGGGAGTACACCGCGATCTATCCCGCCGGCACCTATGACCGCACCACCACCCACAACGGCCGCAAGATCCCGATGATCACCACACCAGGGATCTGGGACCTGAAACCTCGCGAGTACGGCACGGGCATGGTCGGCATGGTCGATTACATCTCGAAGGCCGGTTACTACGGACTGATTCCGATGTTCCCCTACGAGTACGGCGGAGGCAGCGCCTACAACTCGATCCACAATACCGGCATCAGCAACTGGATTCAGGGCCACCAGCTGATTCCCACCGAATGGCGGACCTACACCGAGGGGAGCCGAACCGGCAAGCCGTTCAACCGGGTCGCGCTGACGAGTCGAGGGCCCGTATCTCATGGCTGCACACGCCTGAACTCCGGGCACCTCGCCGAGATGCGCGAGTTGCTCCCCTCGACCTCCAAGCAGATGGAAGGCATCCGTACTTTCCGTTACATCTCGCACTGCTACGACGTATTCGATCGCTACGGGGATGGCAAAGACGAAATCATGGGCGTGCAGTACTACATCGCGTTCCGTCACACCAAGTCGCGCGTCGCGAAGGAAATCTGGGCGCAGAACAACCGCAAAGACTTCTACGATTGGATGTACGGCCCCGAGATGGTCTACGGCGACATCGGCAAGGTGACCTTTCCAACCGTCTGCCAGGGGAAATTTCTCAAAGACAAAGAGTTCGAAGGCAAGACTTTCGAGGGCCTGACGATGTACGAGGCCCCCTACCAACCCGAAACGCTGCAGTTCTACAAGATCAAGGGAGTCGACGGCACCTCGCCGGCGGGCATGGAATTCAATCGAGAAGTCCGCCGCGTCGGGCACGGATATTCGGTCGACCGGGCGAAGCTTCGATTGAATTAGAGGTTGGCTCCGCGGCTCAGGATCACCTCGCGGCCAGCTCCCGGGCGATGCGATCCGCGATCAATTCGTAGCCGCGATCGTAGTAGTGGCAGCAGCCGTCGCGATAGACCGGTTCCGCTTCGTGCTCGAAGAGGTCGGTCAGGTCGAAGAACGGAAGTCCCATCTCTCTGAGGTTGGCCCCCTCTGCGATCATTCGAATGTATCCCGCTTCGGCCGCGATTCGGGTCGTGTTGCCGCTCGGCCGGATCGCGATCGTGCGTTCGGCCGGCGTGAATGGCTTCGAGCCCGCGACGTATTGATTCGGCTGTAGCGCGTGCAGGTAGGCAATGTGCTGTGCCTGGCACAACTGCCAGAGCTGAATCGACGCACGCTTCCAGAGTTCTACCGAGGCCTGGTGGATCCGATCGTCCGACGCGAATTCGGCGGTGGGGCCTCGCAGGCTCGGACGGCTGTGGGCAGACGCGGCCAGTTTCTCGCGCAGAACACCTTCCAGTCGAACCCGTTTCGCTTCGAGCTGGGTGCTCACGGCGTGCCAGCTTGCCAGCGCGAACGCGCTGTGTCGCAGCGGAACCCTTCCGAAAAAACCGCGCCAACTCTCGAGTGCCGTCAGGGTTTCGCCGATTTGTGCGACCGCTTGCGCGGTATCGACATCGATCGTGTCGATCGCGAGTGCGTTCCAGCGAAACGGATAGCTGGGCGCCACCTTCATCGGCACGATATCCGTGAATGGGAGCACGACCTCGTTGAATCCGTCCAGGTTTACGATGGCATCGAATTCGGCGCCGAGCAGCAGCAGGTAGCTCACGGCAATCAGCTGTTGGGGCTGCTTGAAGCCCGCCATCGCAAGAGATACGAGCTCTACGGACCGACCACCGAACGCACCCGACGCTTCGAGCTCCCGGGCAAGCGCCTCACCTGCGTAGAGAAAGAACTCCTCAGCGACCGACCCGCCGGTGATGACGACCCGGGCCACGTTCGCCCCCTTCGCCGCCATGGGAGACGGCCCGAAGAAGCCGAATTCGTTGATGGCCGCATCCGGGAGCCTTCGATTCACGCGCCTCGGGAGGCGTACGGGGTCGCGCACGAAACCAAGGTAAGGATGGAGGACACTGCTCCGACGGCGTGTAGCGGGTGCGTCCCCGGTCGTCTCGGGTTCGTCCGCTGTGTCGAGCGAACTCTCGATCGAAGCGCGCGAGGGCCAATCGTCGAGTAGCGCGAAGCCGGCGGCAGCACCCAGCTCCAGCAGCGCCAGAGTCGCGAGCAACAGCAGCGCGGCGAACGCTGCAACCTGGATCACGCGGGTGCGTCTTCCCACCAGAACCTCTCGGCATTTGCAGCCGGTTCCGTCCAATCCGACTCGAGCGACCGGAGTCTAGAAGAAAATCCGCCGCCGCGTCCGGGCCGGGCGGGGTGGGGTGGTCGCGAAATCGAGATGCGATCGCAGCCAACCGGCAACAAACGCGTAAATCGCCGGTGAAATCGGAATCCCCTCGGTTCGTGGGTGACCCCCGTCACCGAGCGCGACCGACCATCGCCGATATCAAACCCATCATGAAGATTACTAGCGACGTCTCGTTTCGCCGATTCGCCTGCCTCGCAACGCTCACAGGGCTCGTCCTCAGCTTCGCTGCGCATCCAGCAGCGGCTGCGGACCTTCGTTGGGTGCCGTCACCCAGCCCGAGCGTCGTTGGCTACAAGTTGTACGTCGGATCGGAATCCGGGTTCTTTGCCGCCGACCAGGTCGATCACATGGTGGATATCGGCAGCGATTATGCGATGGCCGACGGCGTGGCCAGTCACCCGTTGGAAGATCTCATCTCCGGACCTTCGTGGGTCGTCTTGACCGCCTACGACGAAACGGGCAGCGAGTCTTCGCCGTCGAATCAGATGCTCCGCGATCTTCCGACCGTCTGCGCATCGGATACCGACTGCCGAGATGCGGACGTCTGCAACGGCGAGGAGAGCTGCGACAACGGGACCTGCACCGCCGGGGTTGCGCCACAGTGCAACACGGTCGACCCGTGCAATGTCGGTCGCTGTGATCCTGTGTACGGATGCGCGACCGATCCGGCTCCGAACGGAACGTCTTGCAACGACGGCGACTCCGCAACGGTGGGGGATCGCTGCGAAGCCGGCGCCTGTTACGGCGAAGTGCCGGTGATCCCGGAACCGGGCGACTACGCCAGTCCCAACGCGACCTTCATCTCGTTCGAACAGTCCGCTGCGGGCCAGGATCCGACCGGCTGGTTCGATACGGGTGCGTCGAATTCGTTCGGGGAGTCCGATCTGTTCGAGGTCATGGCGCTGTCGAATGGCGACAAGGTATTCGGGACGCGATCGACTGCGACCAACATCCACTCGCATCTTCTGATCGACGGCAGCGACCGCTGGTCGAACTACGAGCTGAGCGGACGCCTGCGCGTGTCCGACGCAAAGGGGGGGATCGGAGTCACGCTCTACAGCGACTATCCGAATTCCGACGCCTACTACAGGCTTCGCCGATACAACACGGGTTCCTTCCACTTCTCGAACCATGGCGGCGACGCAGACGCCTGTGTGGGCGATACCGAGACCGGCGTAATACCGACTGCGGGCGTCTGGTACCACTTCCGGTTCCGCGCGTTCGACGATGACGACGGGACGCGCGTGCAGGCCAAGGTCTGGCCTGCACTCGATCAGGAGCCCTCGACCTGGCAGGCCGATTGCCTGGACGCCAGCACTACGCGGCTTCTCGGTGGAGCACCGGGTCTGTGGTCGATGGGCAACGGTGAGAAATACTGGGACGACCTCGCGATCGTCCCGGTCGAAGGCGAACTCCCGATCCCGCCCGAAGCACCTGAATGTCTGTCCGATGAAGACTGCAGCGATGACGATCTGTGTAGCGGTGTCGAGCGCTGTGTCGCGGGAAGCTGTGTCGACGGGGAAGCGCCCGTCTGTGCGGAAGCCGGTGCCTGTGGCGTCTCGCGCTGCTACGCGTTCCTCGGCTGCGTGATCGAGCCGGTGGAAAAC
>JAJDAM010000713.1 GCA_029261905.1 Deltaproteobacteria bacterium | reverse complement strand
CGGGTACGGCGCTCCCGCTGTGGTACACGACCGAGGCCCTCGCCGAGGAGTTCGCAACCTTCTGGCGGCAGCGCCGGAATGCAGGTGTCGAACTCGGTGACGCCAACCTCACGTTCAACGGCCAGATCATCGTGCCCTTCGAACAGCGTCGCCCCCCCTTCTGGCGCACCAACTACTGGGGCCACCAGACGTTGTTCTCGCTCTACCACGCTTCACCGGCGAACATGCACGCCTACGTCGAGGCGATCCACAACGCTCCCGGAAGCTTCGTACAGGGGTATCCGTCGATGATCCATCTGGCGGCGCGGGCGTTGCTGGATGCCGGCCGACCGGTCCCGAGTGGCAAGCTCGCCGGCGTATTCACGTCGTCCGAATCTCTGTTGCCTTTGCAGCGCGACGCAATCGAAAGCGCCTTTGGCGCACCCGTACGCGATCGCTATGGCGTCAGCGAATTCGCGGTATCGATGACCGAGTGCGCGCTGCGGGGGCTGCATGTCGACATGGAGTTTTGCGTCGTCGAAGTCGAAGTCGAAGAAGAAACCGACGACTACGTGAGAGGGCCGTTGCTGGTGACCGGGCTCGGGAACGACGCCACCCCGTTCATCCGGTATCGGGTCGGCGACATCGGAACACGCTCGAAACATGCGTGCCCCTGCGGTCGGCCGGGCGATGTTTTCCTCGATGTGGACGGTCGCATCGAAGACTACGTGGTCACCCCGGATGGGCGTCGCATCGGCCGACTCGATCACATCTTCAAGGAACAGCTCGACGTGGCGGAAGCCCAGATCCTTCAAGACGATCGCGGGCGCCTTCGCGTGCTCATCGTCAAGCGGGGCAGTTATTCGGATGCCAGCGAGCGTGAATTGCTCAAGCAGTTCCGCGCGCGCGTCGGCGATGAGATCGAAATCGAAATCGCCTACTGCGACTCGATCGAACGCGAACCGAACGGGAAGTTCCGCGCAGTCAAGTCTGCCATCGGTGCTCACCTTGGAGCGAATTCCGGGTGATTCGGGTCGGACTCGCACGGACCGAACCCAGCTATGTTGGGTTGACTCCCCCCTACGGTCCCGGCAAGGCGCTGCCTGAACTCGTGGGTCTGCTCGGCGACGCCGCAGCCGAGGGCCCCGCCAACCACGTCTACGCAGCCGTGCGGGGCGCACTGATGGCGCTCGGGCTGGATGCCGAGCGTTTCGGCACTGCGGAGTGGAACCCGTTGGGCGCGTTGGTGAGCCGTGGCTCGCGGATCGTGTTGAAGCCCAACTTCATCCGACATTGGAACCCGAGTTCGACGACCCGCCCCGACGCGGCCAGTGTCCAATCCGTGATCACGCACGGTTCCATGTTGCGGGTGATGGCGGACTACGCGTTCCTGGCCGCGGGTTCCGAAGGCTCCGTCGCGATCGCCGAGGCGCCACAGCACGACTGTGACTTCGACCAGATCCGCGAGATCGCCGGCCTGGACACGCTCGTCTCGTTCTACGAAACCCATCTCGGGCGAGAACTCGAGATCATCGACCTGCGGCGCGAAACGGTGCGGTACGAGGACGCCGTCATCGTCGAACGCCGGAAGCTACCGGGAGACCCCGCCGGGTACCGGATGATCGATCTCGGCCGCCACAGCACCTTCGAAGGCTCGGGGTTGGACCCTCTTCGATTCCGGGGTGCCGACTACGACCCCGGCCCGACCGCGCAACATCACATGAACGGTCGAAACGATTACCTGTTGAGCGAGACCGTGTTGTCCGCCGACCTGGTCGTGAATCTGCCGAAGCTGAAGACCCACAAGAAGACGGGTGTGACGCTGGCTTTGAAGAACATGGTGGGAATCAACGGCGACAAGAACCTGCTGCCGCACCACAGTGTCGGCTCTGTCGATGCGGGCGGGGACGAATACCCCGGCTCGAGCTGGATCGATCGCGTACGCAGCTTCGCGACCGAAATCGCGCGAAGCCTGCTCAAGCGGGGAATCGGCACGAAACTGGTGCAACTCGTCCGTCGCACCGAAGACGCCGCACGAGGCAAAGAGTTCATCCGCAGCGGGAACTGGCACGGAAACCGCACGACGTGGCGCATGTGTGTCGACCTGAACCGCTGCCTTTACTACAGCAACGCCGACGGCGAACATTTCGATGCCCCCGAGCCGGTCCGCAAGATCCTGACCGTGATCGACGGAATCGTCGCCGGCGACGGCGATGGCCCGCTATCGCCACTCGACGTGCCGCTGGGAGCCGTGATCGCAGCCACCGATCCGATCGCTCTGGATCTGGTTGCCGCGCGCCTGATGGGCTTTTCGGAAGAAAAGCTCCCCAAACTGCGCGAACCGATGCGCGACGAAACGCTGCGTATTACGAAAGTGAGATCTGCAAACGACGTCACGGTGTTCGAACTGCCGGTCGGTGCGGATACACCAGCCGAACGTCGGCTGGACGAAATCTCCTGCGAACGCCCGTTCGCCGCACATCCCGGCTGGGTCGACCATCTCGAGCAAACCCCAACGGGCCAAAACCAGAGGAATCCGGAATGAAGCAGATCGTCCAGAGTCCGCGCAGCGGCAAACTCGAGCTCGTCGAGGTGCCGGCACCGGCTCCGACGCCCGGGTTCGTCGTGGTGCGCAACCATTTTTCCGTGGTGTCACCGGGAACCGAAAAACAGGCCATGGATTTCGCGAGGAAGTCATTGCTCGGCAAGGCGCGGAGTCGGCCGGATCTGGTGAAGCAGGTCACCCGAAAGCTGGTGCAGGAAGGGCCGCTTCCCACGTACCGCGCGGTGACGACGCGACTCGATGCGCCGCAACCACTGGGATACTCCTGTGCCGGTGTCGTCGAATCGGTGGGCGTAGGCGTAACGGGTTTCGCCGCGGGCGATCGCGTGGCCTGTGCCGGCGCCGGCTACGCGAACCACGCCGAGATCAACTGCATTCCGGAAAACCTGGTGGCGCAAGTCCCCGATGGCGTACCGCTCGACAAGGCCGCGTTCGCGACACTCGGGGCGATCTCCATGCAGGGCCTGCGCGTCGCAGAACCGACACTGGGCGAAGTTGCGGCCGTGGTCGGCCTGGGTCTGGTCGGGCAGCTCGCGGTCCAGCTGCTGCTCGCCAACGGCTGTCGCGTGCTCGCGATCGATCTCGATCCAATCCGTGTGAAGCAGGCGATGGATCTCGGCGCCGAGTGGGGCGCGGCTCCAGGCGATGACCACTCGATGTGGCGCAACCAGGCGACACAGGGTTACGGCGCCGACTTCGCGATGGTGACCGCTGCCTCCAGCAGTTCCGCGCCGATCGAATTGGCCGCCGACCTGTGCCGGATGAAAGGTCGCATATCGATCGTCGGATCGACCGCGATGGACCTCGAGCGTCGGTTCTTCTACGACAAGGAACTCGAGCTGCGGATGAGCATGTCGTACGGCCCCGGCCGATACGACCGCCGCTACGAGGAGATGGGGCTCGACTATCCGATCTCGTACGTGCGCTGGACCGAGAATCGAAACCTCCAGGCATTCCTCGCATTGGTCGGCTCGGGCTCGATCGATCCGGCGCGCCTCGATTTGCAGACCGTGGATTTCGCTGAAGCCGAATCGGCCTACGAAGAACTCGCCTCCGGTACGCGGCGCTCGCTCGCCATCGTATTCCGTTACGGCGATGACGCCGACACCGCGCGCAGCCTTCCACTGGCCAAGACGACGTCGCGAGCTGCGGTGGATACACTGGGCGTCTCGTTCATCGGTGCTGGCAACTATGCGAAGGGCATCCTGCTGCCGGCCGTCGAGAAGGTGAGCGGTGTGCGACCCATCGAGATCGTGACGGCAACCGGTCCGTCGGCGAGGCGCACTGCCGAGAAATTCGGCTATGCGAATTGCAGCACGGACCCGAGTTCTTCGTTCGAAAACGATGACGTCGGCCTCATCTTCATCGCGACCCAGAACGACAGCCACAGCGAACTCGCGCAGCAGGCGCTGCGTGCCGGCAAGGCGGTGTGGCTCGAAAAGCCGGCCGGAATCACCGCTGATCAGGTCGACGAACTGATCGCGGTCGCCGGACAGACCGGCGGGTTCTTGACCATCGGCTACAACCGCCGGTTTTCACCCCACACCCGCGCGATCCAGGAAACGTTCGCGAAACGCCACGGGCCGCTTTCGATCCACTATGTGGTCGCCTGCGGGACTACGCCTGGCGGCACCTGGCATACCGACCCGGCTGTGGGTGGCGGACGCACGATCGAAGAGGTCTGTCATTTCGTCGATACCTGCGTGTACCTCGTCGGAAGCACTCCCACGACTGTGTACGCGCGTGCGCTGTCGCGCGACCCGGAAACCGATGACTCCGTAGTCACGCTGCTCGGCTTCCCAGACGGATCGACAGCCACCATCGAATATCTTTCACAGGCGAGTTCCGAACTGTCCAAGGAGCGCTTCGAAGTCTCGTGTGGCGGTGTCACTGCGCAATGCGACAACTATCGCAGCACGCTGATCACCGGGCGCAAGCCATTCAAGACGCTCAACCAGGACAAGGGCCAGTCGACCGCCGTCGCCGAAGTCATCGCGTCGGTTCGCCGAGGCGAACCATCGCCGTTCAGTCTCGAGGAACTGCACGGCGTCTCGCGCACCACGTTTGCCATCGGAGAGTCGGCGCTCAGCGGTCTCGAAATCAAGTTGGGTTAGCGAGGCCAATGGCCGAACAACGGCTTCAGGAGCAGAGTCTCCATCGCCTGGTGCGGTTCGTCGGCCTCAGCACGATGATCACGCCCGCGATCACGCTGGGCGTCTCTGTGATCATCGCGCGCAGTCTCGGAACCGAGGGGCGCGGCGCGTACGGCATCGTGGTCACGGCCGTTTCCATCCTGCCCGGATTGCTCGGGTTCGGGCTCGACTTCTCGGTGCGCTACTGGAGTGCTCGCGCCGAAATCGATCGACTGCAGGTTCTCCAGACCACGACCGCGATCGGGGTCGCGTCGGGAGCTGCCGGTGGATTGTTGATCCTCGTGTGCGGACTGCAAGGTGTCCCGGACTGGTTGATTCCGACCGGCCTCGAAACCGTCGGTGTCGTCAGTTATGCGCTGATCATCTTCTTGAGTTCGCTGACCGGCATGTGGGGCAACTACCTGTCCGGTCAGGAACGCTACGGATTCTCGACGTTCGGCAGAAACCTCGCGATGGCGCTCCAAGCGCTGGCGCTCGGGGCCTGTTGGCTGCTGACATCCGTCTCGCTCGAAATCGCGGTGCTCGCGCTGCTGCTCCAGCAAGTGATCACCTTCTTGCTGTTCCTCTCTCTCGATGGCAGGGAGCTGTTGCTGTCGCTGCGTTCGCGGTTGCTGCCGAGACCCGAACTCAACGACATGATCCGATACGGCTGGTGGCAATACCTCAGCTCGATGCTGTTGCAGACCAACATGCGGCTGAACATCTTTCTTCTCGTAGCGTTGGCGGACCTTCACGAAACGGGTCTGTACACCGCCGTGCTGGGGCCTGCCGGCCTGCTGTGGATGCTCGTCACACCGCTGATCCGCGTGCTGTCGGTTCGGACGACCCGTCGCAGCGACGACCCGGAGTTCGCTTCACGCGTTGCGGGAGCGATGCGTCTCACGTTCATGGTCACGTTCGCTGCCGGAATCGGCGCGGCCACTGTCGCGCCGATCGTGATCCCGCTGCTGTTTGGCGACAGCTTCGTCGACGCGGTCGCACCCTTCTGGATCCTGATCCCGGGCACGATCGCGTTCTCGGTAGCCCGCGTCGTCGTTCAATACCTGGCCGGTGCCAAGCGCCCCCGGTGGAACACGACCATCGCATCGGTGGGTGCTGGCGTAACACTCGCCATCAGCCTGGTGTTGATCCCCTCCATGGGTGCCAGTGGTGCGGCAGCCGCGACGTCGATCGCGTACGTGGCCTCTACCTGCGTCGCCCTGCTCGCGTTTCTGCGCGTCAGCAAGCTCCCGGTCCGCAAACTGTTCGCGTTCCAGCGCAGCGACTTCGCGCCGGTCGCTCGCGTACTGGGGTTGGGTCGGACATCATGACGCCGGACCGCGGGTCCACTTTCTCGACACACGCCCTGATCTGAGGTCAAAGAGATGTGCGGAATCTGGGGTTGGTGGAACCGGGACGGCAGGCCGGCCCCCGACGACGCGACGATCCGCTCGGCCACCGAGGTCATGGCGGTCCGCGGCCCCGACGACTTCGGGACCTATCGCAGCGAATCGGGACTGGCGATGGGTTTCCGACGACTGTCGATCATCGATCTCGCCGGCGGCCATCAACCGATGGGCAATGCGTCGGGCACCGTCTGGGTCACGCTCAACGGGGAGATTTATGGCTTCGAGCGCTTGCGCGAACGGCTCATCGGTTTGGGACACACCTTCGCCACTCGTTCCGACACCGAAGTCATCGTTGCCGGCTACGAACAGTGGGGCGACGATGTCGTCGAGCATCTGTGCGGGATGTTCGCGATCGCGATCTGGGACGAACGCCGCCGGCGGCTGCTGCTCGCACGCGACCGACTGGGAATCAAGCCGCTCTACATCTTCGAAACCCCGCAGACCTTCGGCTACGCGTCGGATCCCCGGGCGCTCACCCCCATGCCCGAGGCGCGCAGCGAGATCGACTCGGAAGCTCTCGCACTGTACTTGTACTACGGCTACGTGCCGGCGCCGTGGTCGATTCACCGGGGCATCCGAAAGCTCCGACCGGGCGAGCGCTGCGTTGTCGAGGCGGGTTCCACCACGACCCAGCGCTACTGGAATCTGCGCTTCGACCCGTCCCACGAGCCGGCCGCCGTTCACCAGAAGCGCTTCGACCAGCTGTTTTCCGATGTCGTCGGTGAACACCTGGTTTCGGACGTCGCGTTGGGGTCGTTTCTGTCCGGTGGCATGGATTCGACTGCGGTCGTTCAGGCGGCCTCCGAAGCCTCGAACGATCGGCTGTTGACGTTCAACCTGGCGTTCGCAGATCCCGAGGCCAATGAATCGACGTGGGCGAAACAAGCCGCCGACGTATTGCAGACCGATCATCACGAACTGGCGATGCCAAGTGATCCCGCGGATCACATCGCCGAAACGCTTTCGCTGTTCCCCGAGCCCTTCGGCGACCCGGCCGCCGTACCCAACCACGCGTTGAGTCGGATGATCCGGAGCCTGTGCACCGTCGCGCTTTCGGGTGACGGTGGAGACGAAGTCTTCGCCGGCTACAGCCTGCGCAACGTCCAGGCGGTCGGGCATCTGCGCTCGCTACCACGCGGCCTGCGCAGCCTGTCCGCTTCGCTGCCGATACTGGGACGCTTCGGCGAACTGTCTCTGCTCGACGACACCGCACTCTACGCACGTGGTCGCGCGCGCCAATCGATCGAGGATGTGGAGCGACTGATGCATCCGGATTGTCAGCCCCGGCGAGCCATCGAGGCGCATTTCGCGTTGATGCGTGACGAGCTGGCAAATGCTCGCGTCCCCGGGTCGGTCAATCGCGCGCTGTTTCTCGATCAGTCATTTGGCGTTTCGGATCAGATGCTGCCGAAAGTCGATGTCACGAGCATGGCGCACAGCCTCGAAGTGCGGGTGCCCTTCCTCGATCACCGGGTCGTCGAGTTCGCGGCGCAGCTGCCCGAATCGATGAAGCAGAGGGGATTCGGATCGAAGAGCACCAAGAAGATCATCCGACGCTACCTCGCGCGGCGATTCCCCGATTCGTTCATTCACCGCCCGAAGCTCGGCTTCTCGCTGCCGATGCGCGGCGATCTGATGGCGAGGATCGAGGCCGAACTCATCTCGGACACATCCCAGTGGAGATCGCAGCTTCCCGAAGCCATCCGCCCTGACGAAGCCGTGAACATCGCCCGCGCCGGCACGATGCGCCCGATCGCCGTCTGGACGCTGTACGCACTGGCTCAATGGAACGGGCAGCAACCGTCTTCGAAGGGCGAGGCGCTCTACTGATAACCGACGTTCGAGTTGCCACACCGGTTCATGTCGACGGTGTCGATCGCGACGCCCCAGCGTGACACGATGCCGGGAATCGCGGGGTCGAGCACGTTGGTAAAGCGCGTCGCGCACTTCCCGTAGGCCTCCTTGCTCGGGTCGGCCAGGATCGCGA
>JAJDAM010000712.1 GCA_029261905.1 Deltaproteobacteria bacterium | reverse complement strand
GATGTCGTGATCGAAGCGATGCGTCCCGGTTCCCTGGCAAAGCTGGGTCTGGGCTACGAGGAACTCTCTGCGGTCAACCCGAAGATCGTGTTCTGCAACATTTCTGGATACGGCATGACGGGGCCGTACAAGGACATGCCGTCACACGGCATCGCGTTCGATACCTGGGCAGGAATCGTCAACCCGGCGACCGATGAACAGGGGCACAGCTACATCCCCGAACACGCGTCGATCGGAATGCACGCTGGACCGCTGTTCGGTGCGCTGGGGGTATTGGCCGCCGTATTGCGCGCGCGTGCCACGGGCCGGGGCTCGCAACTCGAAATCGCCCAATCCGACGCGGCTGCCTACATGGATTGGTATCGCAGCGAAAGCTGGAAAGCCTACGAGCGTCCCGAGTCGGAGGTAACCGGCAACAAGGCGGACGACTACGTTCGCCGTGCACCTGGCACGGCCGGCATGCGGGAAGGCGTTCGGTATCAGATCTACGCTTCGACGGACGGTCATGTGTTGTTCATGGCTTCTGAGCAGGCGTTTTGGAAGAACTTCTGCGAAGGCGTCGGACGGATGGATCTGTTCGAGCGTTGGCCCGGCGCCAAGTTCGCAGACCACGCACGCGGAAATGCGGAGCTGCTGGACGAATTGACCGAGATCTTCCGGTCGAAGTCGTGCGTCGAGTGGATCGCGTTCGGCAACGAACACAACACACCGATCGCGCCGGTCAATACGCCAAAGACGATTGCGGACGATCCGCAATTTCAACACCGCTTCGAATGGCTCCCGGCCGCAAACCACGGTGCCGACCTGCTCCCGTTTCCGGTGAAATACATCGGCGAGAAACTCCCGACGCCGACCAAAGCACCAGAAGTGGGGGAGCATTCAGACACCGTATTGAAACAGGTGTTGGGATATCCGGACGAGAAGATCGCAGCGCTGAAGAAGTCGGGCGCACTGGGTTGAGACGACCTCGCGGCGGCGATTCGCGCCGGAAACAAACGGGCATCAACTCGCTGCGCGAAAACGAACTGTCTCGGCAAGCCACGATCGTGTAGCATGACAGTGGGTAGGGAGTGCGAGTCGAGGTGACCGATGAGTCACGAGAGCACGCCCGAAGAGCGCCACACAGATCAGCTAGACGATCCCAAGGCAGCTGATCTCCAATCGTCCCGATTGAGCGCGATCGAATCCACTGCATCCGAATCCACCCCTTCACAGTCGACCCATCCCCCAAAAATGACCCCTAAAATCACGCCCGGTCGGCGCGGCTTGCCGCTGCCGATCCTCCCCACCCGCGACGATCGATTTCACCAGGTGCTCGAGCGAATGGGCGCATGGATCGCGGAAGCCGATGACGCCGGGCGTCCGATCTACACGAGCCCATCGGTATTGCGGGTCACCGGCTACACGGCGGAAGAGGTCACCCGATCTCGCGCCATTCGGGTTCACGACGACGACCTGGAAGGCTTGCACGAATTCGTCCGCAAGGTCCACGCGACCGGGCATGCCGACCCGTTCCTGTTCAGGATGCATCACCGTGATGGGCACGAACTGTGGATCGAAGTGAACGCGGTCGGCTGGTATCCGTCTCCCGACGGCGGCTTCCACTCCGTTTCGTACAACCGCGACGTAACCCAGCGTGTCGAGATGTACGCGGCGCTTCGCGAGAGCGAGGAGCGCTACCGGGTCATCGCTCTGATGAGCAACGACCTGATCGTCGAAGTCGCCGCGGACGGACGACTCACGTACGTGAGCCCCGGCGCTTCGGATCTGCTCGGTTTCACGTTCAAAGAAATCGTCGACATGGCGCCGTTCGAAAATATCCATCCAGAAGACGTATCGCGGCTTCAATCCGTGCTGGTCAAGGCGCTCGAATCGGAGGCACCCGTTCACTTCGATCCGTTTCGATGTAGAAACAAGAGCGGCGACTACCTCTGGTTCGAATCGACGGGCATGGTGGTTCGACACAGTAACGGCGAACTCCGCTACCTCGGCGTGACGCGCGACATCAGTGGCCGCATGCGCGAAGAAGAGCGCCTTCGGGAATTCGCCGAACGCATGCAGCGCGCACAGAAACTCGAGGGACTCGGTGTCATGGCCGGTGGAATCGCACACGATTTCAACAACCTGCTCACGCCGATACTGGGTGCGGCCAGCCTCGGCTTGACCGAGTTGGATCCGGATTCGCCCGTCCGCGGGCACCTGCTGAAGATCCAGCGCGCCGCCGAACGCGCCGCAGCACTGACGAACCAGATGCTCTCGTACGCCGGCAAGAGCCCGCTGCTCATCGAACCCCTGGACTTGTCGAAACTGGTCGTCGAGATGGGCCAACTTCTCGAAACCACGGTCTCGGGGAAGACATCTCTGCGGCTCGACCTCGCAAGTTGCCTGCCCCCAATCGACGCAGACGCCGCACAGCTGACCCAGGTTGTCCTCAACCTGATTTCGAACGCTACCGAGGCGATTCACGATGGCGGCGGACAGGTCGTCGTACGAACCGGCGAGGTCGATGTCAGCGAGGCATCGCCAAGCGCCATCTTCGCCGATGAACTCAAGCCAGGATTGCACGCATTCCTCGAAGTAGCCGATACGGGCTGCGGCATGGACGCCGAGACCGTGTCGCGCATCTTCGATCCGTTCTTCACGACGAAATTCACTGGACGCGGATTGGGGCTGGCGGCGGTGGCCGGCATCGTACGTGGCCATCGCGGCGCCGTGGAGATCGATAGCGAGGTGGGACGCGGCACGACGATCCGGGTGTTGTTCCCGATTGCGTTGCGACCGCTTTTGAAAGCGGCCCAAAACCCCCACCCGGTCGACAATTGGCGGGGGCACGGCACGGCCCTCGTCGTCGACGACGACCCTGGAGTCCGGGACCTGATCGAAGAAGTACTCAAACGAACTGGACTCAACGTGATGACTGCAAGCGATGGCCGCGAGGCCATCGAGATTTTCCGGCGCAACGCGGCAGAGATCTCGGTGGTCCTGCTCGACCGAACGATGCCGACCGCCAGCGGCCTGGAGGTGTTCGACGCACTTCGTGCGACGGACCCCGACGCGCGCGTGGTGCTGGTCAGCGGCTACTCGCAAGAGCGCGCAACCGAAGAACTGGCCGGGCGGCAACTGGCCGGCTTCCTCAAAAAACCCTTTACACCAGAAGAGTTACTCGAAAAAACTCGAGAAGCACTAGCGCGCGAGTAGCAGCGGTCTCGGCATCGGGTCCGCCCTGCAGGAGTGGCCGGCCCGCGACGGATGGATAGCCTGTCGACGACATGGACAGCGGCTACGAAGCACGCGATTTCGAAACCGGCGCACTGGCGGGGATCCGCATCGTCGATCTGACGTTGGCGCGCGCCGGCCCGACCTGCGTTCGCCAACTGGCGGACATGGGGGCCGATGTCATCTCGGTCGGTCACCCCAAGCGCGGCGACCTGGGTGGCTCGGACGCCCACAACCTGCACCGCAACAAGCGCTCGATCCTGATCGACCTGAAGAGCGACGGCGGTCGCGCGGTCTTCGAACGCCTCGTCGAACGCGCCGACGTCCTCGTCGAGAACTTCCGCCCGCAGGTCAAGCACCAACTGGGGATCGATTACGAATCGCTTCGCACCCGCTATCCGCGGCTCGTGTACGCGAGCATCTCGGGCTTTGGGCAGACGGGCCCGTACGGCCCGCGGCCCGGACTCGATCAGATTGCGCAGGGCATGGGTGGCTTGATGAGCGTGACCGGGCCGCCGGACAGCGGGCCGTGGCGCACCGGCATCGCGATCTCGGACACTGCATCGGGAACTTTTCTGACCCAGGGCGTGCTGGCCGCGTTGTTCGCTCGCGAGCAAACGGGGCTCGGCCAATGGGTCCACACCTCATTGCTCGAAGCCATGATCAACTTCATGGATTTTCAGGCGGCACGCTGGTTGATCGATGGCGTGACTCCGCGACAGGAGGGCAACGACCACCCGACGATCTTCCCGATGGGTACGTTCGATACAGCGGACGGTGCGATCAACATCGCGCCGATGCTCGACTGGTCTCGCTTCTGCCAGGCCATCGACGCGCTCGACCTCGCAGACGACCCGCGATTCGGCGATGCGCTGTTGCGCAACCAGAACCGCGAGGAACTGCGCGAAGCGATCCACGCGAAACTCGCGACTCGCAGCAGTGCGGAGTGGCTCGAGATCCTGGTGACGGCCGAGATCCCGTGTGGCCCGGTGCTCGCTCTCGACGAAGTATTCGCCGATCCACAGGTCACCCACCTGAACCTGACGCGCACGGTCCATCACGAAAACGACGGCGAACTCGCGCTGCTGCGACACCCCGTGACGTTCTCGCAGACGCCCGCCGGGATCCGCACCGCGGCCCCGGTCGCGGGAAGCCACACGAGTGAAATCCTCAATGAATACGGATACAACGAAGAAGAGGTTCGAGTACTCCTCGAATCGGGTGCGGTCGCGACCAAGCGCGACTCGAGCGGCTGGAAATAGCGTCGATTCAGCTATTCGCTCGTTTCTTCCACGGGCTTCCATGCGTTCGCGACGCGTTCGGTCAGCCGCCGCGGCCAATCCGTCGTGGCGCCATCGCTTCCGGCGTCGATGACCCGCTGCTCGTCGTCGACGCTCTTCAGACCCCAACCGCGGATCCCGATATCGTTCGCGTGCGCAAAGGCGACGATCTGCGGGCTGATCTCGCTTGCGGCCACCGCCACCTGCGAAAAGCCGGCGCGCCGAGCACGATCGACTCGGGCGCGCTGACCCGACAGTGGTTCCCCTTCCGCAGCGACCGGGTCGCGACTGCGATCCAACAACCAACAGAGCGGAATCTCGGGTGCCAGCCGTTGGAAGCGCGTGAGCTGGACGAAGGAAAAAGAAGTCACGGTGACCCGATCGGCGAGGCCCGCCGCAGCGACTTCTCGAGACAACAGAGCCGGGACGCGCGGATCCTCCCCCTTGATCTCGACGTGGTAGTAGAGCCGGTCTCCGAACTCGCGAAACAGCTCCGAGAGTGTGACGATCGTCGTTCCCGCGAAGGACTCCGCGACCTCGGGATGCTCACGGTCGAACCAGCTTCCGAGTTCGAAACCCGTCAGTTCTTCGGCCGCATACACACCGACCGAACCCTCGTGTCCCGTTTTTCGCTCCAACGTGTCGTCGTGATACAGCACCAGCACTTCGTCGAGTGACAGCCGCACATCGAGTTCGACTTGTTCGAACCCGTTCGCGAGGCTCCATCGAAACGCGGGCAGCGTGTTTTCGGGCGCATGGGCCGCACCTCCGCGATGGGCGATGACCTGAAAGTCCGGCTTCTGCGCCGGCTCGGCGACTCGATCTCGCGGGGGCAGAGCGTGCGGCGCGCAGGCCAGCGCGAGCCAACAAGCCGCGAGTCCGATTCGCAGGAACTTGTCGTTCTGCTCTTTCGTCTTCGTCCCCCCGTGCAACAGCGTGTGCATATTTTCGAGGGTTCCGTTCGAGGTTCAATGCACAGTGACGCGGATCGGGTCGAGCCGAAGGTGAGAATAACAAGTCATGGGCTAGCTTCACCTCGTGAGAAAACCTCGACTCGCCGACATCGCACTGCCCGACTTCCGGGCCCGCCGCCCCTGGTGGGGGGCCGATCTGCAGACGCTCCGCAATTCGCTGGTGGGCCCCCAACTGAGTCCAAACCGGGATCCGGGATTCCAGTTGAAGCTGCCGGTGTCCGACGGCTCGGGCGATGCGCTGGTGGGATTGCTCGAGAAGCCCGCGATCGAAACCGAACGGCCTCTGGCGGTACTGATTCACGGGCTGTCGGGTAGCGAAGACAGTGCCTACATGATCGCAACGTCACGTGCGCTTCTCGAGCACGGCTACCCGGTGTTGCGATTGAACCTTCGAGGCGCGGGGCCGTCGCGGCCGCTGTGTCGGTACCAGTACCACGCGGGCAAGAGCGAAGATCTACGCGACGCGCTCGGCTCCGATGCGTTCTCGGGCAGCCTTCGCGACCACTCCATCGACGTAGCGAGGCGCGGGTTGGTGCTCGTTGGTTATTCACTCGGCGCGAACATGCTGCTGAAGTTCCTGGCCGAGTTCGGCGACCGGTTCCCGATCGTCGGCGCGTGTGCGATCTCGGCTCCGATCGATCTCGAGGCGGCGTCGTACCGGTTCTTGCACCCGCGCAACGCCGTGTACCACTGGAATCTGTTGCGCAACATGCGGCGAGAAGCGTTGGACGAGGGGGGCGAGGTAACGGACGCCGAGCGTGAGGCGATCGTCCGCGTGAAATCGATCCTCGAGTTCGACAACCAGTTCGTTGCCCCGCGCAACGGTTACCCCGATGCAGCCGCCTATTACGCGGACAACATGGCTCGCCGCTTCCTGGCGGACATCTCGGTCCCGACGCTGGTGATTCACGCGCAGGACGATCCGTGGATCCCCGCTGACAGCTACACCTCGTATCCGTGGACCGACAACCCGAATCTGCTTCCACTCATCCCGAGCGGCGGTGGCCACGTCGGCTTTCACGGCCACGGCAGTGCGATCCCCTGGCACGACCGTTGCCTGATCCCGTTCTTCGACGCCGTCGGCGGGTAGTTCACAGGCGTTTGGCAGCGCTCGTTTGGGCGTCCTGACTCTGGCATCATGGAAGTGGTATCCGATGCAGACCCAGGCAATCGACCCGCGCCCCGCACAATCCTCCGACCGTTGGCTGTTTGGACCCGCGCCAGATCTCGTGTTGGGCTGCGGGTTGGGATACGCGTGGATTTTTCTGGCGCTGGCGGTACTCGACGTCCGCTTCGTGGAGGCGATTCCCGCGGGCCTGCTGCCACTCGCGCTGTTGGTCAGTGCGACCCCCCACTACGGTGCCACTTTGCTTCGCGTCTACGAGCAACGCGAATCGAGGCGCGCCTACGCACTGTTTTCGATTGGAGCGACCGCAGTGCTGGCAGCCAGCTTTCTGGTTTCGCTCCAGTACCTCGCACTCGGCTCGTGGTTGATGACGATCTATTTCAACTGGAACCCATGGCACTACGGCGGGCAGAACTACGGGCTCGCTGTGATGTTCCTGCGCCGACGCGGCGTCGAGATCACGCCACTCGCCAAGCGACTGCTCTGGGCTTCGTTCATTCTTTCGGCCGTGTTGGCTATCGTCGAGATGAATGGACTCGCTCCGGGCGCGATCTACGCGCCGGTCGGGGACCAGGCATCCGCCCAGTCGTTTGGACCGTTCTACCGGTTCATCTCGATCGGATTCGCCCCGAGCGTCCAACAGAGCCTGACGAGTGTGGGACTGATCGCCTACGTCGGTTGCCTGCTGGGCGCGGCCGTTTTGCTGCTGCGCCGCTGTTCGCTGAGCGACCTCGGCCCCTCCGCCGCACTGGTCGCAACTCAGTCACTGTGGTTCGTGATCCCAGCCGCGTCGCGCATCTGGGGTGTCTTCGACGATTGGGTACCGCTGGGGGGCCAGCACTTCAACTACGCGTTCATCTGGATCGCGGTCGGACACTCCGTCCAGTATCTGTGGATCACCACCTACTACGCCAAGAAGACCGAGCGCTTCAGCGGCTTCCCTCGCTACTACGTACAGTGCCTGTTGGCCGGCTCGATGATCTGGAGCTTCCCGGCCCTGCTGTTTGCGCCGGGCGTGCTGGGAACGGTCGGCTACAACGACGGTTTGTTCCTGCTCATCGCCACGGTTGCGAACCTGCACCATTTCGTCCTCGATGGTGCGATCTGGAAGCTGCGCGACAACAAGATTGCCAGTGTGTTGATTCGGAAATCCGAACCCATCGCAGACGGTGAGCCAACCCGTGAAGTGGGCCCGAGATGGTTTCGTCCGATCGTGTGGGTCGTGGGTGCGGTGTGTGTGTTGACATTCATTCTGGGGACATGGGAGCGAGAAGTCGGTTTCAGGCAAGCCGTCCGCCGCGCCGACTACGATCGCGTCGAGCAAGCTGGCCAGCGTCTGTCGTGGATCGGGCAACAAGACGCGACAATCCATCGCTACCTCGCCGGGCTCGCCAAAGCGCGCGGGTATCCAGAGGATGCGATCCGCCAATACGAGCGCAGCCTTCAGATTCGCGAGCACCCCGATGCATGGTTCGAACTGGGCGTGATTCACGCGAGCCTGGGTGATCGGATCGCTGCACGCGAAGCTTTCGAAGGTGCGTACCGGCTCAATCCAGTCCCCGTCCGGCTGGTCCTCCGTCTGTCGCAAACGCTGATCGAGACGGGCCAGTTCGCGCGCGCCAGGGAAGTGCTGAAGGAAGGACTCGCGAGACATCCCCGGCATCCGGAGTTGGTCGAACAGTTGCGAAAGGCCAATGCCCAGCAGGATGCCGCGGGCACACTGGGCGGTGCTGAGGGCGATCGCGTGGTGACCGGCTACCCTGTTCGGGGATCGTCGCTCGATTCGCCTGCGCGCTCGGGCAGCGACAAAACGTGAGGTTCGCGCGATGAAGACATCTCGACTCGATCACCCCGGCGAACCGCCGCCCGGCTTGGGGCGTCGCGAGTTCCTGCAACGCAGCGTCGCCGCGACGGTGGGCACGCTCGGCCTGGCCGGTCCGGCCAGTGCGGACAACAAACCTCGCGTGAGGCAATTCCGCGAACTGGGTCGAACCGGGATGAAGATCTCCGACATCTCGATGGGCACGAGCCGTTCCGCCGATCCCGCCGTGGTCAAGCACGCGTTCGAGCGCGGCATCAACTACTTCGATACCGCCGAGAGCTACCAGGACGGTGCATCGGAAACCGCCGTCGGCGATGCCCTCGCGAAACATCGCAACGAGGTATTCATCGCGACCAAGGTCATCGCAAGCACCAGCGATCGCAGCCCCCAGTTGATGAAGAACCTCGAGGCCAGCCTCAAACGGCTCAGGACCGATCATGTCGATGTGTACTTCAACCACGCCGTCAACAACGTGGGGCGGATGCAAAACGATGAATGGCACGAGCTGACATGTCTCGCGAAAAAACAAGGCAAGATTTGCTTCACTGGGATGTCCGGTTATGGCGGACATTTGATTCA
>JAJDAM010000711.1 GCA_029261905.1 Deltaproteobacteria bacterium | reverse complement strand
CATGCTGGTGTTGAACACCACCTCACCCGCCGCCACGCCTCGGGCACCGAACGCCCGGCCGCGATAGACCGTCCCGTCGGCGAGCGCCAGAATGGCCGGATCCGGTGCGAGCCTCGTCGCTCTCTTCGTCGCTCTCTCACTCACTACAGCACACCGTGTTCGACGTCATAGACCGGCACACCGCCGACGATCGTCGCCACCACCCGGCCGTGCATCTCCTTGCCCGCCCACGGTGAGTTCTGACTCTTTGAATAACCCTTGGCAGGGTCGTAGACCCAGCGAAGTTCCGGATCGAGGATCACGACATCCGCCAGCTCGCCCACCGCCAGGCTTCCGCCCGGGCGATCGATGATCTTCGCCGGGTTCGTCGACATTCGTCGCATCAATTCCAACGGCGACAACTCGCTGCGGCGCACGAGATCCATCACGACCGAAAAAGCGGTTTCGAAACCCAGCAACCCGGGAGGAGCGAGCGTGAACTCGAGATCTTTCTCGTGCACTGCGTGTGGGGCGTGATCGGTAGCAATCGCGTCGATCGTGCCATCGACGAGTCCTGCGCGACACGCCAACACGTCGGCCGCAGAACGGAGCGGAGGCGCCACCTTGGTATTGGTGTCGTATCCGAGTGCGGCCTCATCGGTCAAAGCCAGGTGGTGCGGAGTCACTTCGGCCGTCACACACACACCGCGCTCGCGCGCGGCGCGGATCGCGGCAACCGCCCCCTTGCTGGACACGTGAGCGATGTGCAGATGCGCTCCGACCATTTCGGCGAGCATCAGATCACGTACCACCATCACATCCTCGGCGAGTGACGGGTTGGCCGGCAGACCGAGCTTGGTGGACACGGGCCCCTCGTTGACCACGCCGTTCGCGACCAGTTTCCGGTCTTCCGCGTGCGTAATCACCGGGCACTCCACGAGCTTCGAATACTCGAGCACGTGTCGCATCACCGCCGCATCCATGATCGTCTTGCCATCGTCGCTGAACGCCACCGCACCGGCCGCCTTGAGGGCCGACATCTCGGTCATCACCTTGCCCTTGAGACCCTTGGTCGCTGCAGCGACCGGGTAGACCCTCGCGGGCGAACTCTGCTGGGCGCGATCGAGGATGAAGTCGGTCATTGCGGGGTCGTCGTTGACCGGATCGGTGTTGGCCATACAGGCTACGGAGGTGAAGCCGCCCGCGACGGCCGATCGACCGCCGGAACCGATGTCCTCTTTGTATTCCTGGCCGGGCTCGCGAAGATGAGTGTGCAAATCGACGAAGCCCGGGGCCACCCAACACCCTTTCGCTTCGACCACCTCGGCATCCGTTGCATCGAGCGACGGCCCGACCGCACGGATCTTGCCGTCCTCGATCAATACATCGGCGGTCTCGTCCCGGTCCGAAGCCGGATCGAGTACCCGGCCACCTCGAATCAATATCTTTCTCACGTTATCCAAAACTCCGCTCTTGGCGACCTGCAATCAAATAGAGGACGGCCATTCGAATCGCGACCCCGTTGCGAACCTGGTCGAGGATGACGCTGTGTTGGTGGTCTGCGATGTCGTGTGCAAGCTCTACGCCGCGATTGATCGGGCCAGGGTGCATCACGATGGCGTCGTCTTTCGCATAACGAAGCGTTTCGCGATCGATCCCGAAAGTCGCCGAGTACTCGCGAACACTCGGGAGGTAGGTCCCCGACAAGCGCTCGTTCTGGATCCGCAGAGCCATCACGACATCGGCACCATCGAGCGCCTCGCGCAGCGACGTGAACGCCTTGACACCCAGAGTCTCGACCGCAGCGGGGATCATTGGCGGCGGCGCCGCGATTCGCACCTCCGCGCCCATCTTGATGAACCCGTAGATGTTCGAACGCGCCACCCGCGAGTGCAGGATGTCACCCACGATCGTAATGGTCAGCCCGTCGATCCGGCCCTTTCGTTTCCTCACCGTGAACAGGTCCAGCAGCGCCTGCGTCGGGTGCTCGTGGGCACCGTCGCCCGCGTTGATGACCGGGGCGCTCAGCACGTCGGCGATGCGTTTGGGCACTCCGGCCACGCCATGTCGAACGACCACCACGTCCGGATCCATCGCGTCCAACGTGCGCGCCGTGTCGAGGATGCTCTCCGCCTTCTTGAGGCTCGAAGAATCCGTCGAGAAGTTGATGACATCCGCCGAAAGCCGCTTGCCCGCGATCTCGAAGCTCGCGCGGGTTCGGGTCGAAGGCTCGAAGAAGAGATTGACGATGGTGCGGCCGCGTAGCGTGGGAACTTTCTTGACGACGCGGTTGCCGACCTCCTGCATCCGTTCGGCCGTGTGCAGGATCCGTTCGATCGATTCCCGTTCCAGGTCTTCGATACCCAGCAGGTCTGTTCCGATCACGGCGTCGCCCCCCGTTCGGTCGCGTCAGTCACGACCACCTCGAGCGCTCCCTCGAGATTGCCTTGATCCCCCCTCAACCGAACCAATTCCATCGGTTCAGTGGGGACGTTCTTCCCGACGTAATCGAGTTTGATGGGCAGTTCGCGGTGGCCGCGATCGATGAGGCCGACGACCTGAACGGTCTTCGGTCGGCCGAAATCCATCAGCGCATCCATCGCGGCCCGAATCGTCCTGCCCGTCTTCACCACATCGTCGACGAGCACCACGAAGCGCTCGTCGACCGCAGACGGCATTTCAGTGTCACGCAGCAACGGACGCTCGCTGCCGGTATTGAGGTCGTCGCGGTACAACGTGGTATCGAGAACCCCGACGATCACGTCGACTCCGGCGATCTCCTTCAGGTTCGCGCCCAGGATGCGTGCAAGCGGAACGCCACCATTGGGAATCGCGACCAGATACAACCGCTCGAGATCCTCGCAGCGCTCCAGGATCTCGTGCGCGATTCGCATCAACGCGCGACGAATCCCCACGTCATCGAGAACCGTCTTCTGGTTCGGTCGGGTCGCGCCGGCTGCGCGCGCATTCGATGAGTTGGTCTGGGAGGGGGTCACTACCGCACTTTCTCCGTCTCACGGGACGGAATTAAAAGGGCTGAACGCGCAAGGAGAGTACCCGTCAGGGAGCGGGCGTCAAATCGCCCGCCAAAATCGCGTTCTGGAACCGGCCCGATGGCCGAGCCATTTCAACGCCCGTGTGCCGAGAGCGGCCTGGGGGCAGGCTCCTAGTCGACGATCTGGCCAAAGCGGCCCCAGCGCTTCTCGACATTCCACCAGGTCATCGGGTTGATGACCTCGAACCAGCCGCCGTTGAAATCCCACGAAAAGTACAAGATGAATGCGGGGCCACGGAACTCTTCGAGCCGAACGGTTCCCCAGACGCGACTGTCCTTCGAGTGGTCGCGGTTATCGCCCATCATGAAGTAGCGGTCCGGCTCCACCCGGATAGGCCAGTTCGCCCCAGGCCCCATGCGTCTGGGATCGTCGAGGATCTCGAAATCGTGGTCCCCCAACGAAACGGCCAACCGGTCGAGCTTCGTCCCGTTCGGATCGACGAACGGATCGTCGAGCGGGACCGGATCGATTGGCTCGCCGTTGACGTAGAACTCGCCGGCGCGAAAATCGATCTCGTCACCCGGTAGTCCGATCAGCCGCTTCACGAATTCTTCGCGCGGCAACTCGGGTTTTCGATCGGCGGGGTACGTGTTGTGTCCCTGCTTCGCCACCGTGAAGACGACCACGTCGCCGCGCTCGGGTTCCCGGATGCCAGGCAACCGCCAATCGGTGAAGGGAATCTTCGCGCCGTAGATGAACTTGTTGACGAACAGATGGTCGCCAATCAGCAAGGTCGGGAACATCGAGCCGGATGGAATGCGAAAGGGTTCGATCACGAAATGTCGGACGCTGAGCGCGATCAATATGGCGAGCGCCAACGTGGTGACCTGCTCGCGAAATCCGCCATTCTGACCGCTGTTCTTGCCATCCCGCGTAGCAGGCGGTGCCGAAGCGGTTTCGCTCTCGGCTCCCTTCACGCGCTTTTTCGAACCGGCCGCCATCATCAATCCCCCAGCTTCAAAGCGGCCAGGAACGCCTCTTGCGGGATTTCCACCGATCCCACCTTCTTCATGCGCTTCTTTCCTTCCTTCTGTTTCTCGAGCAACTTCCGCTTACGCGTGATGTCGCCACCGTAGCACTTGGCCGTCACGTTCTTGCGCAGTGCCTTGACGGTGGTGCGTGCGATGACCTTGGCACCGATCGAGGCCTGGATCGCAACCTCGTACATCTGGCGGGGAATGAACTCCTTGAGCTTCCGCGTGAGTTCGTTTCCACGCGTATAGGCGGCGTCTCGGTGGACGATCATCGACAGCGCATCCACGGGTTCTCCATTGACGAGAACGTCCAACTTGACCAGGTCGGCCGGCTGGTAGTCGGTCAGATCATAATCGAACGACCCGTACCCCCGCGTCGCGCTCTTGATGCGGTCGTGAAAATCGAGCACGACCTCGGAAAGTGGCAGTTTGTAACGCAACTGCACGCGCGTGCGATGATGCGACATGTCGACCTGTGTACCGCGTCGCTCCTGGCACAGGTTGAGCACAGCCCCCACGTGCTCCTGCGGGACGTGGATGGTCGCCAGAATCATCGGCTCTTCGATTCGATTGACGGCGTCGTTGGTAGGAAGCGCTGCGGGGCTCTCGATTTCGATCGTGTCCCCGGAATTGAGGATCACTCTATATCGCACGGTCGGCGCGGTCGTAATCAGATTCAATGAATACTCGCGCTCGAGTCGCTCCTGAACGATTTCGTTGTGCAAGAAACCCAGGAAACCGCATCGAAACCCGAAGCCGAGCGCGGCGCTGGTTTCAGGTTCGTAGTGAAGCGAGGAATCGTTCAGGCAGAGTTTCTGCAACGCCACCTTCAGCGCCTCGTAGTCCTCGGAGTCGACCGGGTACAGCCCGGAGAACACCATGGGCTTGACGACACGAAAGCCGGGGATCGGTCGGTCGGTCGGGCGGGCGGCATCGGTGATCGTGTCTCCGATCTGCACGTCCCCGAGCGTCTTGATTCCCGCGATCACGAGGCCGACCTCTCCCGGTCCCAGCGTTTCGACGTCGCGCGGATGCGGGTCGATGACTTTCAATTCAGACACGTCGCGCTCGTAGCCTTTCGCGAGCATCTTGATTTTCGTCTTCTTCGTGAGCCCGCCGTCCATGATTCGAACCAGCATCACGACACCAACGTAGGAATCGAACCACGCGTCGAAGATCAGTGCACGCAGTTCCGAGTCGAGCTTGCCGGCCGGCGGCGGCACCGTGGCCACGATGCGCTCGAGCAGTTCGGGGATTCCCACCCCGGTCTTGGCAGACACCTGCAAGACGTCGGCGGCGTCGAGGCCGATCACTTCTTCGATCTCTTCGGCCACGCGATCCGGATCCGCCGACGGCAAGTCGATCTTGTTGACGACGGCAACGATTTCGAGATCCTCGTCGATGGCGAGGTAGGCGTTGGCCAGCGTCTGCGCCTCGATGCCTTGCGCGGCGTCGACGACCAGCACCGCGCCTTCGCAGGCCTGGAGTGCGCGCGAAACCTCGTACGAGAAATCGACGTGCCCGGGCGTATCGATCAGATTCAAGACGTAGTCGTTCCCGTCTTGTGCGGTGTAGTACATACGGGCCGTCTGGGCCTTGATCGTGATCCCTCGCTCGCGCTCGAGATCCATCTTGTCGAGGAACTGGGCCTTCTGCTCGCGGCTCGAAAGCGCGCCGGTCGCCTCGAGGAGCCGATCGGCGAGCGTGCTCTTGCCGTGGTCGATATGGGCGACAATGCTGAAGTTTCGAATTTGTTTGGTGTCGGTCACGGTTCGCGGTTCGCTTTCGGTCCAGTCAGGTTTCAGGTCTCGACGAATGTCGCGGCCTCGATGCGGTTTTGTGGTGGCGTTCTTCTTGGAAGCCCATGCTTGCGGACTCTTTTTCGGTCGACGGGTCCGCTCGAGACCGTCGGCGACCGATCCGAGGACTACATCGAATGATCGATCAAAGAGCTACACCGGGCGCCGGGTCGGAGATTCTTCCGACTCGAGGTACGCCGCCAGCGCGTCGCCCCAACTGCGCAGCGTCACGCCAGCAGCCTCTGCCTTCGACGTGTCGAGTACCGACCATGCAGGCCTCGGTGCGTCCAGGTCCAGCTCATCGGAACGAATGCGCTCCACGCTGAGGTCGGAATGACCGGTCGCATCGAGGCAGGCGCGCGCGAGATCCCACCAGGTCGCGACACCGCTGTTGGCGAGGTGGAACACGCCTCGAGAGTTTCGCTCCAACAGGCCGAGAATCCCGCCGGCCAGGTCGTA
The DNA here is from genome assembly GCA_029261905.1 of Deltaproteobacteria bacterium. GTDB lineage: Bacteria > Myxococcota_A > UBA9160 > UBA9160 > SMWR01 > JAJDAM01. Next base: position 1,471 of record JAJDAM010000711.1, on the reverse strand, counting down.
CGCATAAGTTGGACGGCCGTGCTGGTCCGCGACCACTTTGAGTGGACCCTCGATCTCTCCCGTGCGGCGCTTGCTCGCTTGTTCGAGAATTGCCGCGATGAAATTTCGTCCGCGCCCGAATACCCAGCTGGTTCGAACGATGAGCGCATCCGGGCACAATGACAACACGCGTTGTTCGCCTTCGAGCTTGGTCCGCCCGTAGCCCGAACGGGGCGCCGGCGTATCCTTCTCGGTGTACGGCGTCTCGGAATCACCCGCGAAGACGTAGTCGGTCGACACGTGGACCATTCGAACACCGTGCTTGGCGCAAACCCCCGCGAGTACCTCGGGTGCCAACACGTTGCCACGATACGCCGCTTCGGGCTCGCGCTCGCAGCGGTCGACATGGGTGAACGCTGCCGCGTTCAGCAGGATGTCCGGTGCCGATTCCAGACCGGAAAACAAGGCACCCACGGCTGCTGAATCCGCCAGATCGACCTCTGGGAGGTCGACGGCGGCAGTGATTTCGCTGTTGGGATCCGCACGCAAGTGCTGCCCCAACGCGGTGCCAAGCTGCCCGCGACAACCCGCGATGACCCAGCGCGTGGTCATGAATCTTCGCTCAGGACCCAGGTCGGAAGCTGCTGCTTGGTTTGAAGACGCTTGGCAGTGCCCTCAGCGGCTTCGCGGGTGGAGTGCGGTCCGACGCGAACGCGCCAGCGTGCACCCCGCTCGCCGTCCGACAAATAGACTGCGTAGCCCGCTTTTCGCAGCGAAGTGGCGAGTTCGTCGGCTCCGAGTCTGTCTGCGAATGCCCCGACCTGTACCGAGAACTTTTCGGACTCGGTCTTTTTCGCGGATTCGGCGACGGGAGGGCTCTTCGCCGCGGCCTGCTTGGGAGCGGCAGCCGGGGGGGCGATCGCCGCTTTCGGGACGGCCACCGGAACGGAGGAGGACGGATCATCCTCCGGGGGCCAGGCTTTCGGGATGGCCACGCCGCTCGCGGCCGAGGGCGCATTGCCATCGCTTCCACGAACGCGATCTCCCAACCGCGCCCCAAGCGGCGGCGGTGCGGCGACATCAGGCACCCCGTCCGCCGTCTCGTCGAGCATCCGATCCGATTCGGCCACTTCGTCCTGTTCCACACCCCACTCGATGCCATCTGCATCGCCGCTGAGCCAGCTGATGACCAGGCCCGGCTCCTCCCACGTCACGCCCGCGACGATTCCGATGGCGAAGCCGGCGGCGATCACGATCGCACCCACCGTGATCATCGAAAACCAACCGATCCGGGTGCTCTTCTTCGACGGACGACGTTCGGCGCTCACATCTGCTCCGGTGCGGTGATGCCGAGCATCGCGAGCCCGTTGCGCAAGACGATCCCGACCACTCGCGCCAGACCGATCCTGGCCTGCGTCAGTTTCGCATCATCCGACAGTACTCTGTGTCTCGAACCATCCTGGATATAGGGGTTCCAAAGCCCCGCCAACTC
>JAJDAM010000710.1 GCA_029261905.1 Deltaproteobacteria bacterium | reverse complement strand
AGCGATTCACCGTATTCAGCCGGCCGAGCAGACGCGGCACCTGACCGAACTGGCGCGCAGCAGTGGCTTCGAAGGTGTGAATTTCGATCTGATCTACGGGCTGCCGTATCAGACCGAAGAGACCTTCGCGCAAACGCTCGATACCGTGCTCGAGATGGCACCCGATCGACTGGCGCTGTACTCGTACGCGCACGTCACCTGGGTGGCGAAGCAGCAGCGGGGCTTCGAACGAAAGGATCTGCCCGGGCCGAACGAGAAGATGCGGATCCTGCTCGGCGCCATCGAGCGATTCCTGGAGGCCGGTTATCGGTTCATCGGCCTCGATCACTTTGCTCGACCAGAAGATGAGCTTTCTCAGGCACTTGTAGACAGAACGCTACGTCGGAACTTCATGGGGCATACGACCCAGGCCGGCGTCGATCTGATCGGGTTCGGCCCGAGCGCGATCAGCGAACTGCGCGCGAGCTACGCACAATCGCACCGCGACATCCCGGGCTGGGAGAAGGCCGTCATCGATACGGGACTCGCCACGATGCGCGGCCATCGACTTACGAGCGACGATCTCGAACGACGCTGGGTGATCGGTCGGATCATGTGCCACGGGCAGTTGCTGGCCGGCGAGTACGAGTCGGAGTTCGGCGGGCGGTTTGCTTCGCGCTATGCCCCGGAACTCAGCCGACTCGACCCGATGGTGGCCGACGGCCTGGTCGACCGCGCCGATGACGGGAGCCTGCTGGTGACTCCGCTCGGGCGTCTGCTGGTTCGCAACGTGGCGATGGTCTTCGACGCGTACCTGGCGGACCAGCGGAAGTCGGAGACTCCGATGTTCAGCAAGACGGTCTGAGATGGGAACACCGGAGTTGGGTGCTGTCGTAGCGGGAGCCGGGATCTCGGGTCTCGCCGCTGCGCTCGAGTTGCAGGAGAGCGGCGCGGAGATCCTGGTCGTCGATGCGTCCGATCGCCCCGGTGGTGTGATGCGCACCGACCACATCGGCGGCTTCGTGATCGAACGGGGACCGAATACGACGCAGGTCAAAGCGCCGATGCTCGCGTTTCTGCGGCGCCAGGGGGCCGAGGATCAAATGGTCGCCGCGAGATCGGAGGGTCGTCGCCGCTACTTCTACCGCGATGGAGAACTCGTGCGGGTCCCGGACTCACCGATCGCATTCGCGCGATCACCGCTATTGACCGGAAAAGCCAAGCTGCGGATGCTCGCCGAGCCATTGATGCGGCGCCGGGATGCCGAGGGCGAATCGGTCTCGGAATTCATCGGGCGCCGCCTCGGCGATGAGGTCGCCAGCGCCCTGGTCGGGCCGTTTCTCACCGGTGTCTACGCTGGCAACGAACGGGAGCTCGGCGTCGAAGCCGTGTTCCCGTCACTCGTCGAACACGAGCGCAAGAGCGGCTCGCTGGCGATTGGGATGATCTCGAGTGCGTTGCGCAGAGGGGGCCCGAAGGGACTGCGCGGAAGCTGGTCGGCGCCCAATGGCATGGGACCGTTCGCTCGCTCGCTCGCGGAGCGACTGGTCGAGGCGCCCGCGCTCGAGAGCCGCGTCACCGGGTTGCGTCGCGACGGCGATGCCTGGCTGGTGTTCATCTCGGGGCCCGGCGGGCCGCAACGGCTTCGCGCCAAGCGCGTCGTGCTGGCCGTTCCCGCGCCCCAGGCCGCCGAGATCCTGCGCGGCGTCGACACGGATCTGGCCGAGGCGCTCGAACAGATCGACTACGCGCCGATCGTCGGCGTACCGCTCGGCGTGACCCCGAGCGCTGTCCGCACCAAGATCGACGGATTCGGTTTCTTGGTGCCGCATCAACCCGACGTTTCACTGCTCGGTTGCCTGTTCATGAGCCGGCTGTTCGCGGGGCGGGCGCCGACCGGACGAGACCTGTTCCAGTGTCTTCTTGGTGGAACCCACTGGCGAGAGGCCATCGACCAACCGGACGATGTGATCCTGAAGAAGCTGCACGCCGATCTCGACCAGATCGTCGGGCTCGATGAAGAGCCGGAAACACTGGCCATCACGCGCGTGCGCCAGGCCATCCCGCAGCCCGGCCGAAACCACCGTCGACTGATTGCGGAAATCCGCCGCCGGCTCGCCGAGCTGCCGGACATCGAACTCGCAGGCGCCTACCTCGACGGAATCAGCGTCTCGGATGCGCTCGCCTCGGGTCTCGGGGCGGCGAGCCGGTTGGAGCAACGGACGGCAGCGCAGCAGTAGAACCCGGTCGCCCACTTGGGCGATCCCGGGCTCCTCCTCTCCCGCTGCACCGCCGCGTCAAGTACCTGACCGCGCGTTGGAACGGGATTTGTTCAAAATAAAGTTGACGGATGTGTCATTCTTGTATTCAATGGGTGACGCATGTGTCATTAATTGTACAAGGCGACGATCCATCACCCTGGAGTCCAGCCATGACCATCACCGACATCGACGTAGGCCTCACGGACGAGGAGCGGGACATCCGCGATGTGACGCACAAGTTCGCGGAAGAGGTGGTGCGGCCAGCCGGGATCGAACTGGACCGGCTCGCGGATCCTGCGGACGTGGTCGCCGCTGACTCGGTGCTGTGGAACGTGTTCGAAAAGCACAGGCAGCTGGGCCTGAGCGAGTTCGAGGGGGATGGCGTCGATCCGATCGTTGCGGCCCGGATCCGCTATCTCGTCAATGAGGAGATCGGCTGGGGAGATTCCGGGATTTCGGTCTCGCTCGGTGTGGCGGGTTTTCCGGGGATGTTCGCGAAGCTCGCGGGCAGACCGGAACTCGTCGAGCGATTCGCAGCACCGGGCAGCAAGGAAATTGGCTGCTGGGCCGTCACCGAGCCCGACCACGGCAGCGATTCGTTGGCATTCGATCAACCCCACTTCGACGATCCCAAGATCCGTCCCAACTGCATCGCGACGCTCGACGGCGATCAGTACGTGATCCGCGGCCAGAAGGCCGCGTGGGTGTCGAACGGAACCATCGCCACCGTCGCGACGCTGTTCTGCACGATCGACCCGAGCCAGGGATTCAAGGGCGGCGGCGTCGCGCTCGTTCCGCTGGATCTGCCCGGCGTGTCGCGGGGCAAGCCGCTCGACAAGCTCGGCCAGCGAGCACTGAACCAGGGTGAGATCTTCTTCGACGACGTGCGCATTCCGGCCGACTACATGGTGGTCGGCACCGAGGCGTACAGCGCGATCGTCGAAATGGTGCTCGCGACTGCCAATGCGTACATGGGGACCACGTTCGTCGGTGTTGCGCGCGCGGCGTTCGAGCACGCGCTTGCGTATTCGCGCGAACGCGTGCAGGGGGGTGCACCGATCTTTCAGCACCAGAACGTCAAGGCCAAGCTGTTCCGAATGTTCAGTCAGGTGGAGGCGGCCCGGTCGCTCGCTCGACGGGTGATGCTCTTCAACTCCACCCAACCACCGCAGATCGAATACTCGATCGCTTCGAAGACGTTCTGTACGCAGACCGCATTCGACGTCGCCAGCCAAGCGTTGCAGATCTTCGGCGGCAACGGATTGAGTCGCGAGTACCCGATCGAGAAACTGCTGCGCGATGCGCGCGCCTCGATGATCGAAGACGGTTGCAACGACATTCTGGGATTGGTGGGTGCAGAAAAACTCTGATCCCACGACGCTAAAAAAGAGAGGAGATTGCCATGGAACTCAGAGAGGTCATCGGTCGCAGGCGGTCCATCCGGTTCTTGCTCCCCTACAAGCCCGTCGAGCCGGAGAAGATCCAACGCATGTTGGAGGCGGCGCGTATCGCATCGCATTGGGGCAACGTGCAGAGCCTCCGAGCCGTCGCAGTGTTTCGGGATTCTGCTTCGCAGGAAGTCCTCGACGCGCTGATGGCGCCGATCGCGGGCTTCCAGATCCGTATCGCACCGGTCGTGATCGTCTGGTACGTCGAGACGGCCGCGGTCGACGAGCAGTCGGATCGGCTGCGCGAGTTGCTGAAGGCCGGCGCGCTCGGCTTCGGTGAGGGTAAGGAGCAGGCGCTCGAGGAGCAGATCATTCCGATCTTCGAAGGCA
>JAJDAM010000709.1 GCA_029261905.1 Deltaproteobacteria bacterium | reverse complement strand
GCGCACCGCAGCGGACGAGATGGCGGAATACTTCGAGCGCATTGCTGCCGACCGACGAGCTCACCCGAAGGACGATCTCATCAGCGTACTCGCGCAGGCCGAAGAAGGAGACGCGCTCTCCATCGGCGAGCTGCTGTCCTTCGTCGCGCTGCTGCTCATCGCCGGCAACGAGACCACGACCAATCTGATCGGAAACGGTGTAAAGGCGCTGCTCGCCCATCCAGACCAGCTCGACAGGGTCATGGCGGACCCCAGCCTGGTCCCAGCGCTGGTCGACGAGGTGCTCCGCTACGACTCGCCGATCCAGGCACTCCCCCGTTCGAACTCGAAAGCTGTCGACCTTCCGAGCGGCAGGGTGCCCGAGAATTCGACCCTGCTCGTCTTCTACGCCTCTGCCAATCACGATGAAGACCAGTTCCCCAATGGTGAACTCTTCGACATCGATCGGTCCACACAGGACCACATCGCTTTCAGCCACGGCATTCACTACTGCCTGGGCGCTTCTCTGGCCCGACTCGAGGCGCGGGTCGCCTTCGAGACGCTCTTCTCGCGTTGCCGAAAGCTGGGCTTGGCTTCGGACTCAATTCCGATGGTGGACTCCGCGGTGCTGAGAGGTCCGAAGTCTGTTCGCCTTTACGTCGAGACGGTATGACCGCCGCAAACGATCGTCGCGGATCGCCTGGTGATGAGGCGCCTCGTCGAGCCTTCCTGACGCCAGGAGAGCACATCGACTCGAACCATCCGCAGGTAATCGGCTTTGCGAATGCGCGGACGCGCGGCGCGAACGGAGAGCGTGAAGCCGCCGTGCGGCTCTACTACGCAGTTCGCGACGACATCCGGTACGACGCCTATATGGCGGGTTCGACTGTCGAGGTCCTTCGGGCGTCGGATGCCCTGCGCGCGAAACGCGGCTGGTGCGTAAGCAAGGCCGTGCTGCTGGCGGCCTGCGCTCGCGCAGTTGGCATGGGCGCCCGTGTCGGCTTTGCCGACGTCCGCAATCACCTGTCGACTGCGCGCATGCGGGCGTTCATGGGAACCGACGTCTTCTACTACCACGGCTACGCGCAGCTTCATGTCGAAGGCCAGTGGGTGAAGGCAACGCCGGCATTCAACATCGAACTCTGCGAAAAAATGGGGCTACTGCCGCTCGATTTCGACGGGCTGACCGACTCCCTCTACCACCCCTTCGATTGCGATGGCAGGGCCCACATGGAGTACATCCACAACCACGGCGTCTTTGATGCCGTACCTGTCGCCGCGATGGTCGCCTGTTGGGGTGCCCACTACCGGAAGGCGGATCCAAGCGTCGAGGATTCGGGCGAGTGGTCTGCCGAGTCGACGGATTTCGACGGCGACGTCGAAGCAGAATTGGAAGGGAACTGAATTGGTCCATTCCGCCTGCAGGTCCCACGTGCGGCAACTGCTACTAACACTCACGCTGTGCGTGACGGCGAGCGCTTGCGGGGCTCCGGAATCTGCAGCCCCAGTTTCACCGGAGCCCCAACCTATCAGCGTCCGTCGCTTGCCCATCCTCCAAGAGACGCTCGTCGCTCCGGTATTCGGCACTGGCACGATCGCCGCTCACAAGACCACGGAGATAGGCCCTCGGGTCGACGGCATCATCGAGGAAATCTTCGTCAAAGTTGGCGATCGGGTCAAAGCCGACGATCCACTTTTTCGGACTCGCCAGGTTCATTATCAAATTCGTGTCGACGAGGCGAGACACTCGCTCGATCTTGCAGAAGTCGAGCTGAAGCATGCGAAGCGTGAGCATGAGCGAATCGAGAGTCTGCATACCAGCAGCATCGCTTCGGAAGATCTCCTGGACGATTCCAGAACGCAGCATGAAATGGCGGAATCCCGCCTCGGGAACGCGCGATCTGCCCACGCCCGCGCACTACAGGAACTCGAAGACACTACGGTTCGCGCCCCCTACCCGGGAGCGATCACTCATCGTTATGTCGACGAGGGCGCGATGATGAGAACGATGATGAGTGCAAACTCGCCTGTGGTCCAGATCATGAAGATGGACATCGTGGCGGCGATCATCCAGGTCCCGGAGGTTCATCTTTCGCGGGTGCACATTGGCACGCCGGCCCGAATCGAGGTCGACGGTATCGACGGTGTCGTCGAGAGTGAGGTCTACATTCTCAACGACCTCGTCGACCCTGTGTCACGCGCTTTCGAAGTGCGACTTCCCATCGACAACGCTGACATGAGAATCAAGCCCGGCCTTTTCGCGCAGGCGGAATTGATACCGGAGCCGCGCATGGTCACGGTCGTCGATCGAGGCGCCGTGCTGGGCGTGGAAGGGAACCGGTACGTATATCTCGACGACCGCGGCACTGCGAGCCGGCGTTCAATCAAAGCTCGGGATCTCGATGCGCTGAGACTGGAGGTGCTGGACGGCGTTTCAGCGGGAGACTACGTCTTGGCCGGCCCGAACATTCAACGCCTTTCCCCCGGCACCCCTGTCCGCATCGAGAGTGATCATGCGGATCGCTGACGTATCGATTCGGCGACCTGTTTTTGCGGTCATGCTGATTGGCGCGCTGGTGACCCTGGGATGGATCTCTCTCGGGCGTCTCGGGGTGGATCTCTTCCCTAAGGTCGAGTTTCCGTACGTTGCTGTGACGACCTCGCTGGCAGGAGCCTCACCCGATGCCATCGAGACCGAGGTGAGTGATGTCGTCGAGGAGTACGTCAACAGGATCTCTGGAATCAAAGAGCTCCGATCCATCAGCTCGGAGGGTCTTTCCCAGGTCTTCATCCAATTCGAACTCGAAGAAGATGTGGATATCAAGGCCCAGGATGTGCGCGACAAGGTGGCGCTCGCTCTGCGCGAACTGCCTCAGGAGGTCGACGCGCCGATCATCGAGAAGATCGACCCGGCATCCGCGCCGATCATCTCGGTTCTCGTGGGCGGAGATCTGTCGATTCGTGAGCTCACTCAGTACGCCGAAGAAGTCGTGAAGGAGCGGCTCCAGCGACTCGTTGGCGTCGGGTCCGTCAGTCGCGTTGGAGGTCGCGAGCGAGAGATCCGAATCTGGCTCAACACGAAGACCCTCAGGAGCTACTCGCTGACCGCAACGGACGTTATGAGTGCGATCCGCGCTGAGCACGTCAAGATTCCAGGAGGCCAGCTGGAGACCGAGGGCGCGACTGCTGAGTTCTCGGTCAATACGATGGGCGAAGTCGAAACCGTCGACGGGTTTGGCGACATCGTCGTGGCCTATCGACGAGGCGTCCCGACATTCCTTCGCGATGTCGCGCGGATCGAAGATGGCCTCGAAGACGAGCGCACCTACGCGGAGCTCGATGGCGTCCAGGGCGTGTCTCTGGAGGTGCGTCGGCAGTCGGGCCGGAACTCCGTCGAGGTCGCTCATGCCGTGCGAAACGAGGTCGAGCTCCTACGTGAAACTGCGCCCCCAGGCGTAAAGCTTACTCTGGCCCGCGACACCTCCAAGTTCATCGAATCCTCGGCACGAGATGTGAGCATCGACATGGTCGTGGGAGGAGTTCTGGCCATCCTCGTCACCCTGGTCTTCCTGCGCAGCGTGAGGACGACTCTGATCGTTTCGACGGCGATCCCTGCATCGATCGTGTCGACGTTCTTCCTTTTCTACGTGATGGGCTTCACGCTCAATCTACTGACGCTCATGGCACTGTCGGTTTCTATCGGCCTGCTCATCGATGATGCGATCGTCGTGCTGGAGAACATTCATCGACATATCGAGAATGGTGTGCCGCCGCACGAGGCCGCTTCGCGCGGAACAGCAGAAGTGGGGCCCGCGGTCATTGCTGGGACGCTTTCGGTCCTTGCGGTCTTCATACCGATCGCCTTCATGCAGGGGTTGATCGGGCGGTTCTTCTTCGAGTATGGCCTGGTGATCTCGTTCGCGGTCGCCATCTCACTGCTCGTCGCACTCACCCTCACCCCGATGCTCTGTGCATACACACTTCGATCTGGCAGTTCCTCTGGGCGGATCTATCTCGCCATGGAGTTGGTCTACGTACGGCTCGATCGCGCTTATGGCAGTCTGCTCAATCTCGTTCTGCGCCACCGCATTTCTGTCGTGGCCTTCGCAGCAGTTGCCATCTATCTGGGGATCAGCGTGGCCGGCACCATTCCTCTCGAGTTCTCGTCGAAAGCTGACCGCTCGGAATTTGAGGGCGTTGTCGAACTTCCGCAGGGTGCCGGAATCGAAGCGACGAAAGCCGTCGGAGCTCGATCCGCCAAGGCTGTTGGTGAGTTGGCACATATCCAGAGCGTCTTCATGACCGTGGGTGCGGGCGAGCGAGGAGACGTAAACGTTGCCAGCATCTACGGCACCATGACACCTAAGCAAGAGCGAACGACATCGCAAGAGGAAATCATCGCCAGCATCCGTGACGTGCTGCAACGGACGGCACCCGACGCGAAGCGGGTCGGCGTCAATGAGATACCGTGGATTTCGGGCGGGGGATTCACGGCGTACAACCTTGAGTATGGTCTTCAGGGCGATGACCTGAGCGTGCTCGAGAGCACGGCCGACAGCATCGCCGCCTCCATGAGAGCATCTCCGCTCTTCGCCGATACCGCCCTCAGCTTTGAGCCGGGAAAGCCAGAAATCCAAATCCTCGTCGATCGGAAACGAAGCGCAGACCTTGGGGTCCCGCTGAGACCGTTGGCCTCGACGATTCGCGCACTGGTCGGAGGGGTCGAAGTCGCGCAGTTCGAGGAGTCCGGGAAGCGATATGGGGTCCGTGTACGGCTCGAGGCGGCGCAGCGCGATGAACTTCATGAAATTCAGAGGATGCAGGTTCGGTCGGTGAGCGGGAGGCTCGTCGATCTGACAAGTGTGAGCGAAGTGAAGGTGGCGAGCGCGTCGGCTCGAATCGACCGGCGAGACCGAGGACGAAACGTCACGATCTTCGCGAATACGACGCAGGGTGT
>JAJDAM010000708.1 GCA_029261905.1 Deltaproteobacteria bacterium | reverse complement strand
GCAATTTCTTCGAGTTCTTCTATTCCGTCGACGGCACGAATTTCGTTCTCGCCTACTCGCAGTCGAAGTCCATGACGGTCAATGCCATCAGCCTGCATGCGGGCAACTGGTCCGGTACTCCCGAGACCGTCTTGATCGACTACGCGTTCGACACCGCCTATCCGATCCTCCCCTAACTCGGGGACTCCGCACAGGCGAGCCACCGGCTTCCGCGTCGACGCGGCTCAGATCGGAAAAGCGGGTAGCGCGTGTAGCCAATCGTCGTGGCGCTATTCTCCCGCCGCCCCCAGAACCGGAGCAACACGTGCCCTCGGACGAGATCCAGACCGACAGCGCCAAGGCACCGCGCGTCTCTGTCCACATGCCAGTGCACAACACCGAGCGCTACCTCGACGAGGCCGTCGCGAGCATTCGCGCCCAGAGCTTCGAAGATTGGGAACTCATCGCGATCGATGACGGCTCCACGGACGGATCGCTCCGGGTGCTCGAACGGCACGCGGCTGCAGACCCGCGGGTCCGCGTCGTCAGCCGCGAGAATCGCGGCATTGGTGCCACTCGAAACGAATGCCTGAGCCTGGCGCGTGGCGAGTTCTTTGCCGCGATGGATTCAGACGATATTTCGCACCCCGAGCGCCTCGCACGTCAGGTCGAGTACCTGGACAACCACCCCGATTGCGTTGCTGTCGGTTGTCGTGTCCGGATGATCGATCCCGATGGCGCGCCGATTCGGGATTGGTCCGAATACGTCAGCCACGACGAGATCGATGGTGCCCATCTCGCGGGCCACGGTGGCGCGATGTGTCATCCCGCATCGATGTTCCGGCGACAGACGCTCGTCGATCTCGAGGGTTATCGCAGCGACAACGCAGCAGAGGACTTCTGCCTTTTCCTGAGGCTGGGCGAGATCGGGACGCTTCACAACCTTCCCGAGATTCACTTCTCGTACCGCCAGCATCTCCAGAGTCAGGGGTACGCGCATCGACGTCGTCAACATTCCGGCGCGGTTCGCGCGATTCGGGAAGCCCGCGAACGCCGTGGTCTTCCGAGTCCGCCCCTCGCGGAATCGGAAGAAGAGGTCTACCCGGTTCCCACCCAAGCCGAGATCCATCGGAAATGGGTTTGGTGGGCACTGAAGGGTCGTCAGGTCGAAACGGCGCGCAAGCACGCGTGGCGTGCAATGCGGCTGGACCCGGTCTCGATCGCGAGTTGGCGGGCACTGTACTGCGCGCTTCGCGGTCATTGAACATGAAGATCACGTTTCTGCTGCCGACGGTATCTCTGAGTGGTGGCACCCGAGTCGTCGCGAAATACTGCGAAATGCTGAGCCGGCGGTCGCACGATGTAACCGTGGTGTGTGTTCCGAAGCCGCCGCCTTCGCTGCGCGCAAGATTGCGACGCCGGCTGAAAACGGGACGCTGGAATTCGCCCGATCCCGCTCCGACATCACATATCGACGGTCTGGGACTCGATCTCCGGGTGCTCGATCGGCGTCCTCCGTCGAACGAAGAAATTCCCGACGCGGACGTCGTCATCGCGACCTGGTGGGAAACCGCCGAGTGGGCCGCTGCACTCGGTGAATCCAAGGGCGCGAAGGTCTACTTCGTGCAGGACCATGAAGTCTTCGATTTTCTTCCTGTCGAACGAGCCAGCGCCACCTATCGACTGCCGCTGCACAAGATCGTCGTCTCGCAATGGCTGAGCGACATCATGGCAACCGCGTACGGCGATCACGACCACGAACTCGTACCGAACTCGGTGGATCTCGATCTGTTCTGTGCCGACGAGCGGGGGAAACAACCGCAGCCGACGTTCGGCTTCGTCTACACGCCAGCACCGCGAAAATCGGTGAAGTCCTGCATCGAGGCCATCGAACTCGCCAGGGAATCGATTCCCGGTTTGCGCGTCGTGAGTTTCGGAGCCCGGTCGCCGGGGCCAGCGTTGCCTCTTCCAAGCTGGGTGGAGTTTTCCCTCCGTCCCGAACAGGCCGTCATTTCCAGTATCTATTCAAAATGCGACGCCTGGTTGTTCACCAGCGAATCGGAAGGCTTCGGATTGCCGCTGCTGGAATCGATGGCGTGCCGAACGCCCGTCATCGCGACGCCCGCTGGCGCCGCGCCCGAGCTGCTCGCCTTCGGGGGAGGCATTGCAGTGCCCACCGGGGATCCGAGCGCTGTCGTCGAGGCCATGGCACGCATTCACGCCATGTCCGACGCAGACTGGCGCGCCATGTCGCGGCGCGCGCACCAGAAGGCCACAGGCTACTGCTGGGATGACGCTGCCGATGCGTTCGAAGCGGCGTTGGTCCACGCGATCGAACGCCGTCGCGGACCGCGAGAGTCGCCACCGAGCGCTTGATCCCAGCGCTCGATCAGAGCCATCTCGCGAATCGACATACGTGCCGTACCATCGCCCCCGGCGATACGCGCTGTCCAGATCGAGGAAGTCGATTTTGGGACGGGCAGATCGTGCTACCTTCGGCGATTCGCAGCTCGGGTTCGTGTTGATCTCCCGCAGCCGATGATCCTTCGCGCTCTGCTCGATCCGTTACGGTGCCCTTCCGTTGCGGTGTACTCTCGTTGAAGTATCTGAAGTACTTCAGATTTTCGGGTTTCGGGGCGATGAGCAACAACACCCCGGACCGATCGGGGAGCAACTCCTCGCCGACTTCTACGGCGACTTGATTTGCGGCTTCGCCGCGCTGTCGGGTGGTCATGCTCCAGTGGATTCACAACGAGATCCGGTCGTTTCCAACATGATCTCGGTCGTGGTGCCCGCACACAACGAGAGCCGGAGCATCGGGCGCTGTCTCGAGTCGATGACCGATGGTCTCACTCCCGGCGAACTCGAGATCGTCGTCGTGTGCAACGGTTGTGAGGATGACACCGCAGGGATCGCACGTGGTTTCGGTTCGATGGTTCGAGTGGTGGAAACGCCGATCGCCTCGAAAGCGCATGCGCTCCGCCTCGGAGACGAAGCCGCCAGCGGATTTCCACGTTTCTACGTCGATGCAGATGTCGAGTTGCCTCTCGAGTCGCTTCGACGCGTTGCGGATGTGTTGCGAAGCGGACCCTCGCTTGCCGCCGCACCGTGGATGAAGGTCGATCTCACCGGGCGAAGTTGGGCAGTCCGTGCGTACTACGCGATTTGGACACGACTTCCGTACCACACGAGCGGGATGATCGGCTCGGGCGTCTACGCGATGTCGGAAGCCGGACGCAGCCGTTTCGGAGCTTTCCCCGACCTGATCTCGGATGACGGTTTCGCGCGGCTTCATTTCGGTCCAGAGGAGCGAACGAGTGTGGACGGCACATCGTTCACGATCCATTCCCCGGAAACCCTGGCGGCCATCGTTCGGATCAAGACGCGGAGCCAGAAAGGCGCCGTGCAACTCAAGCGCGCCTATCCCGAACTCGTTCGGAACGACGAGCGGAACTACTCCAGCGCGCTGGCTGAACTCGTTCGCGACCCGCGGCAGTGGGCAAACTGTTGCGTGTACCTCTACGTCATACTCGTCACGAAGCTGCGGGCGTATTGGCTCAATTATTCCCAGGATCTCGGTGAATGGGAACGGGACGACACCTCCCGCAGCACGTCGGGCTAGGGTTTCACTATGGAGTCATCTTCGATGGAGTCCCCTCCCCAGGGGAGGGACAACCGCGCACCGACGCCCGAACCGATTCACTCGGCGCGAATCGATCGGATCGCCGGATCGGACGCGCGTATCCTTTCGCTGATTCAACAGCTCGTCGAGATCTCCATCGAAGGGCTGCCCCTGATGTACCGCCGCGATCGGGAGATGTTCGCGCATACACGCCGTCGCGTGAGCGACACGAACATCGACTTGCAGGGCACGAGTTTTCGCTACAGCGCCATTGTGCTGCTCGGCGTCCAATGGCTCGACGAAGAACGACAACGCCGGATTCTGGGCGGCGAGAGCGCTGCCGAATTCTGCTCTCGTCTGTGCGGCGAGATCGACGAGTCATCGAACCTGGGCGACCTGGCACTCACGACATGGACCGCTGCAGCGTTGGGAATCGCCGAAACCCGCAGCCTCGCAGAAAACCTGAGCCGGCGCGTCGAGAACGAAGTCGGCGCTTTCACGGTAGAGGTGGCGTGGGCGCTATCTGCGCTGACAGCCGCCCATGCGGTCGCGGCTGACGCGGCGCACCGTACCTGCGCGCGGTTGCTGGCGTCCTTGCCCGGCGAGTTCGGCGTGTTCCCGCATCAGGTCGATGGAAAGGGGGAAGCGTTCCGGTCGCACGTCGGGTGCTTCGCAGACCAGGTGTATCCCATTCAGGCGTTGTCGCGGTACCACAAGGTCTTTGGAGACAGCCGCGCGCTGGATGCGGCCAACCGGTGTGCCGAGATGATTTGTCGTCTACAGGGGCCCCGCGGCGAATGGTGGTGGCACTACGACGTACGGACTGGCGGCGTAGTGGAGGGATATCCGGTCTACAGCGTGCACCAGGATTCGATGGCACCCATGGCGCTGCTGGATCTGGCAGAAGCGGGCGGAATCGATTTCGCCGAGCCGATCCGGCGCGGTCTGGTTTGGTTGCAAGACGCGCCAGTGGCGGGAAACCGGCTGATCGATGACGCGAATCTTGTGATCTGGCGAAAACTGGGTCGCCGCGAGCCGAAGAAACTGGTTCGCCAGCTCAACGCGGTCACGACGTCGCTGAATTCCGGCTTTCGATTGCCCGGTATCGAATCCATCTTCCCGCCCGTGAGCATCGATTGGGAGTCCCGTCCGTATCACCTCGGCTGGGTACTGGATAGTTGGCTCGGACGCCTATGAACATCGAACTCGACGAGTTGCCGGTCCGTCACTTTCTCGGCGCCTCGATTCACGCGGCCACGATGGAGCAGGCCACGCAGATCTGTCACGAAGCGATCGTAGGGCGCAAGCGGCTGATGATCGGGGTGGTGAATGTCGGGAAGCTCGTGCAAATGCGCGACGACGCGTTCCTTCGCAAGTCGGTTCTCGAATCGGACCTCGTCATCGCGGACGGATTGCCGGTCGTGTGGGCGAGTCGGATTCTCGGCGAGCCGTTGCCCGAGCGAGTCGCCGGCATCGATCTGTTCGAACGACTGCTCGGACTCGCGAACGAAGAGGGCTTTTCGGGTTACTTCCTGGGCGCGAAACAGGAAGTTCTCGATGAGATGCTGAGACGGATCCAAGAGCGCTATCCGAACTTCCGATGCGCCGGAAGTCGCAATGGCTACTTCGACGATTCGGAGTCGACGGCCGTCGCGGATGCGATCCGAAAAGCCAGCCCGGATCTGCTCTTCGTTGGGATCTCGACACCGAAGAAGGAGTTCTTTCTCCAGCAGTTCGGAGATTCACTCGGTGTACCCGTCTGTCACGGGGTGGGTGGCTCGTTCGATGTGTTGGCCGGCCTGACGCAGCGAGCGCCGCTGCTGATGCAAAAGCTCGGGCTGGAATGGTTCTTTCGATTCATTCAGGAGCCGCGGCGCATGTGGAAGCGTTATCTCGTGACCAACAGCCTATTCATCGGAATGCTGGCAAGAGAGTGGTTTTGCAAGAAGCGCGCCTGACCGCGCGCCCTCGTCGATGGGGTCGCGGAGTGCAGCGATCTCTACTCGTGCTCGGCGACGATCCTGGCCGCTGTTGCGATATCCACTTCCTCGGTGATTCGAATCGTGCGGCATCCGGCCGCGCGCCCGGCCGCTACGTCGGACTCGGCATTGCCGATCATCCAGGAGCGACCGAAGTCCGAACCGAGCTCGCGCCCGGCATCCAGCAGCATGCCCGGCATCGGCTTGCGGCATTCGCAGCCGTCCGTGGGGGTATGTGGGCAGAAACGGATGGCATCGAATGCGACTCCGTACTCGGCCAGCAGTTCTTCCAGCCGTTCATGTTGGGCGTGTACCATCGATTCGGGAAAGTAGCCGCGTCCGATGCCGGATTGGTTCGTGATGAGAACCAGCCTGAAGCCGAGCTCTTGCATGGCGCGCAGGGCTTCGCCGGCGCCCTCCAGCAGCTCGATTCCCTCCACGTTGTCGAGATGGTCGCGATCGGGAACGATCGTGTCGTCGCGATCGAGGAAGATGGTCTTGCTCATTGAATCCCCTGCTTTCGTTGCGAACCGCACGGTCGGCTGTGTTGCGGACCGAATCGCTCCGTGGGTTCGTTACCTTGAGCGATCATGCTCGTCAATCGCCACACCATTGCCAGTGTGCCGGTTTCGGATCACAGAGACGATCGATGCGCGGGAACAGTGATCGAGCCATGATGCCGAGCACTCCGAACGTCTCGATCGGGAACGCGCGGACCGTCGTGCCGCAGCAGCCGTCGGTGCCGAAAGCCGGTCGGACATGACGGGAAGCGCGACTCTCGTCGCCTACGTCGCGATGATCCTGTGGGTCCCGATTTCGTTTCTCGTGATCTATTGGATGCGGCCTTCGCTTGCGTGCGCGTCGCTGATGATCGGCGCGGTGATGTTCTTGCCCGTCGACGTGGGCATCGATCTTCGCGGCTTGCCGCCGATCGGCAAGGAGGAAGTCGCCAGCCTTGGACTGCTGATGGCGTGCCTGCTCCGATACCCGGGTCGGCTCGCGCGCGCAGGGCCCGGTACGGGCCTCGAGGCGCTCGTATTCGTGTTGATCATCGCAGGCATCGGAACCGCGCTGACGAACGGGGATCCACTTCGATACGGGCCGACCTCGCTGCCGGGGCTGGCTCCCTATGACGCGGTATCGATGGGGATTCGCGACGTGATCCGGTACGGGATCCCGTTCTTTCTCGGCAGAGCCTTCTACCGAAAGCCCGAGGAGTTGAAAGACCTGATGTGGGTGCTCGCGGGTGCCGGACTGATCTACTCCTTGTTGATTCTGTTCGAACTGCGCATGAGCCCGCAGCTCCATCGATGGGTCTACGGTTTTTTTACGCACGGATTCGCTGGACACGTCCGTTGGGGTGGCTACCGCCCCATGGTGTTCATGAAGAGCGGGCTGGCGATTTCTCTGTTCGTGATGGTCACTGCGGTAGCGAGTGCGGCTCTCGCCCGGGCGCGCGTTCGGGTCTTTCGCATTCCTGCCGTGTGGGTCAGCGGCTATCTGTCGGTGATCCTGGTTCTGTGCAAGAGCGTCGCCGCGATGGGATATGCGCTGTTTGCGATTCCACTCGTGGCCTTCAGCAAAGCACACGTACAGACGAGGATCGCCGTCGTTCTCGCGACGCTGGTATTCGCATACCCTCTGCTGCGCGCGTACGACTATTTCCCGACGCAGGTTCTCGTCGAGGGCTCGAGGGCGATCGATGCCGAGCGCGCCCGCTCACTCGAGTTTCGCTTCGAAAACGAAAACCAGCTGCTGAACAAGGCGACGCAGCGCCCACTGTTCGGTTGGGGCGGATTCAGGCGTGCACGGGTCTTCGATGAGGAATGGGGGGGGGACGAGTCCATCACGGACGGCTACTGGATCATCATCATCGGTAACCGCGGATTCGCCGGCTTCTTCGCGATCTTCGGATTGCTTCTGATCCCGATATTCGTGGCCTCCAATCGGATGCGTAGAATTCCGAGGAGAAGAGATCGGCTGATGCTCTCGGGACTGACGCTGATCGCAGCGATGAGTGCCGTCGATCTGTTGCCGAATGGAATGTTCACCAATTTCGTCGTCTTCGTGTCGGGTTGCCTGGCAGGGACGGCGAGGGGCATGTCGGCGCGATCGGCTCGCAGAGGACGCCGACGCAAGCTGCCGACGGCTGCACTGCCCAGTCAGCCCTGAATGTCGTGGCGCCGTTTTGCGCGCCCACTCACGATCACCGACACAACGCCGAGCGCGGCCGGCAGTTTCGAGAGGTAGGTGTGGAATCCGGCCGCGAGCGCCAGGTATCGCCGTTCGCTATCCGCTCGGTTGGATGAAAGCTGGAAGGATCGGTATTCAGCAGATCTCGACTTGCGCAAGGCGAGCAACATCAACCAGGCCGGGGAGAGGCACGCGACGGCGGCGGCGGGCCCGGGGCCGGCGGCCAGCATCGGAACCGCCACCAGCAGTGGGGAGACCAGCAGCGCGGCATGCGCGAGCGTTCGCCACAAGCGGCCGCTCCAGTATCCCCGAGCGAGACCACCGGTCCTCGAGGCGACCATCGCGCACGATGCACCGCTCGTGTAGTTGCGACGCAGGTACTCGCGCAGCGATCGGATGTCGAGATGGTGCCATGCCATGATCGCATCGAGGTGCAGCAGCTGGCCTCCATTCGCGCGCAATCGCACGCCGAGCTCCGGCTCCTCGCCCACATACATCACTGGATCGAATCCCCCGACTTCCAGCAGGGACTGCACCCGGTAGAGAGAATTGCCACTCACGTAGTCGACCGGCCCCGGACGGGCGGGCCAATCGAGTTCGCACACGGCGTCGTAGAGATTCTGGGCGGGGCTGGCCTCGCGCAGGTCTCCCTCTACACCGACGAGGATGGGATTGGATTCGAGCGCGTCGATGCCGATTCGAGTCCATCCCGGCTCGAGACGCGTGTCGCCGTCTACGAAATGAACGAAGGGCGCTGCGACGTTTTCCAACCCCAGATTGCGCGCTCGCGCCGCGTTCGCACTGGAACGCGCAATGGAGAGCACGCGATCCACGCCGGCGTATTGCGCGACCGCGACCGAAGCATCGGTCGATCCGCTGTCCACGTAGACGATTTCGATCTGCTCTCGCGCAAAGCCTTGTGTCGACAGCGAAGCGATCGATGCGTCCAGATTCGCTGCTTCGTTGAGTCCGATGACCACGAACGAGACGAGCGGCTGGTTCAAGGTGCCACCCTCGGCATGCGCGACCGATCGACGACGGTAGGTCGGATCGCGAAGAGCCAAACCGAAAACAGCATGCCGATCTGACACAGCCACGCGCTGAGGGTTCCGAAACCGAGAGCGGTCGTGGCTGCGCCGATCGCCACGAGCAGGGCCAAACCGAACCCCCGGACGTGGGGGACACCGCTGAGGGCAGGAGCTGATTTTTCTGCCCAACGCCCCACCATCTGTGACAGCAGCAGGACCGCGGGAAGCATCATCAGCACCGTCCCCACATAACCGGCACTCGTGAGTTCTCCGCCAATGCGAGCCATCAGCCATCGGGTCAGCGTGTAGTGGAGCGGAACGAACGCAAGGCTGCTGAGCCCAGCGACTGCGATCCGTTTCGCGAAGCTCCGTCCAGGGCGGGTTCGTTCCAACGTGAAGCCCATCGCGACGCAGGTGGAGAGGACACCCAGGCTGGCGATGAAGTACGCAAATGACATCGTGCCCCAGCGCCCTACCGGCATTCCGAGGCTCGCCAGCATCCACGCAAGTGCCGTCACGCCTGCACTCGTGATCCAGATACCACCGCCTGCAAGCGGCTGCTTTGACGCTTCGAACTTCCGCACCCAGCGGGCCAGCAAGAACCCCACGAACGGATAGACGAGCCAGGGCGTGATCGGGTAGGACACGTCGTGTACGGATTTCTGTCCCAGAAGCTGGCTCGAGAAAGTCTGCAGTGCTCCTTCGTTCATCAGCAGCAACACGAGCGGCGCGCCCACGAAGCGGAGCAACAACAGCGCGGCGATGATCGCAACAGCCAACCATTCGGCCCGTTTGTGACGCCGCAGCGGGTGCACGGCAACGATGCAGAACCCGATGAACCCGAGGAAATCCCACCCGAAACTCAGCCAGTCGCCGCCCCGCAGCAACACATCGGCAGCGATCAGCACTGCGGCTTTGTAGAGCGCGTCGAGCTTTTCACCGGCACGAGGGGGCCCGGGATCGCTCCAGCCGTAGCCGAAACCCGTGGTGAAGAAGAACAGGACGGGCGCAAAGCTGCCGAAGAAAGTCAGCGCTCCGCCGACGCTCCACGTCTCGCCGATCAGCTCGGGTCGCAGCAGGGAGACGCCAGCGTGGTTGAGCAGCATGGCCACGACGGCGATGCCTCGGAGCGTGTCGAGCGCCACACAACGGGGGGGTCGGGCGATCAGGAGTCTTTCTCGAGATACGGGTTCACGAAAAGCGGATAGGCGCTGCTGCCACCGAATCGTCTCTGCACTGCGCGGTAGCACACCATCGGAATGCGTTGGGCCGTCTTCCAATACAGCTCGAGCAGTAGACGCCGCTCGAGAGTTGCGATCTCCGGTACGTTCGTTCCGAACAAGCCAGTTTTCAGCAGCAGCAGGGCGTTCAGCACGATGTGCACCAGCTCGACGAGCGAAGCGTACGACGCGCCATGGTGTTTGACGAAGTAGCGCACCCGGCTGTTCCGCTCGACAGTCAGGTATTTGATTCGCGTCTTCGGGTCCGGATTCGATTGCGGCTCACTCTGGCGGTCGAGATGCGTCACCACCCCATCGGGCGTGTACCAGATCTCGTAGCCCGCGTCGGTGATTCGATGGCACCAATCCACTTCGTCGTACGTCAGGAAGAAGTACGAATCGATACCGCCGACCTTTTCGAGCACCTCGCGTCGGATCATCAGCGCAGCGCCCGAGACCCAGTCGACTCGTCGCGTGTCGTCACCCCGCCAGTAGGTCATCTGGGAACGACCAAAGCGCTGGCTGTCCGGAAAGCGATGAGCCAGCCCGAGAAAGTCGAAGCAGTAGGTGCTCACTGTCGGGAACGACCGCGCGGAAATCTGCCTCGAACCGTCCGCGTTGAGTAACTTGCACCCGACGACGCCCGCGTGCGGGTGCTTCGCGAACAGCTCGAGCATGGGGCGGAACGCGTCTCCCTGCACGATCGTGTCGGGATTCAACAGCAGGATGAAATCCCCTTGTGCCAGCGGGAACGCGCGGTTGTTCGCCTCGGCGAAACCGAGATTCGCACCGTTTTCGATGACGCGAATTTCAGGGTAGTTCTGCCGCACCCAATCCAACGATTCATCGCTGCTTCCGTTGTCGCTGAGGATGACTTCCGCATCGAGACCATCGAGTGCGGCAGGAAGGGACGGAAGGCACGTGCGCAGCACGCGATCGTTGTTGAAGTTCACGATGACGACGGAAAGTTTCACTTGCTTTCGACTCCTCGTAGCGGCTGATGGTGCCAGGCTTGGGTGCCGCAGATCGGGTATCGGGTCTCTGCCGCTCGTCGCAGCGAGGGTGCCACTCCATGGGTCCGGGGTCCAACGAGCCGATGGCCGACTGAATTGAAATCCACCCGAATCACGTTCACGGACAGAAGTTCATTCCGTCCGACAGAGCTAGAAAACTCAATGCCCCCCAACCGATTTCATTCGGACCGTATATCGGCCAAGTCGACGCTGAAGTCGAGCGTCGAATAGCACTCCGGACATCTCTTGGAGCTCGGCGCTGAGCTGTGCGACAATCGTCCTTCAGCCACGAGCCTCTCGCGTCGAATCACACGGCGCCATCGAGATCCCGCCCTGACCTGATTCCAGGCAGTTCGGTTCTCCTAACCTCCATCTGGAACCAGCCCTCATGCCGATGCCCGTCGAGTTCACGAAGACCGAGATTGCAGACGTCCTGGAAGTACGCACAGGATTGTTCGAAGACGATCGCGGCTTCTTCACCGAAACCTACTCCCTCCCCATGTGGAAAGCGGGTGGATTCAGCGGAGTCTTCGTCCAGGACAACCTGAGTCGTTCTGCGAAGGGAACACTGCGGGGGATGCACTATCAACTGTCCAGCCACGGCATGGGGAAGCTCGTACGCGTCGTTCAGGGGGCGGTGTTCGATGTAGCGGTAGACCTGCGCAAAGGGTCTCCGAGCTTTGGGAAGTGGGTCGGGCGCACGTTGACCGGCGACGATTCGATGTCGCTGTGGATTCCTGAGGGCTTTGCGCATGGATTCGTGGCCTTGGAAGAGGACACACTGGTCTGGTACAAGTGCACGGGGGCTCATGCCCCCGACGCCGAGCGGTCTCTGCACTACGCCGACCCGAAAGTCGCGATCGATTGGCCCCACGAGCCGAGCATCATCTCGCAAAAGGATGCAGACGCTCCGATGCTCGCAGACGCTGAGTACGATTTCGTCTATTAGGGATCGCTCGCCGTTGGCCGATACGGTTGGGTGCAATTTCTTACAGAAGAATGGATGTGAGCTAGCGGATGAAGATTCTCGTCGCAGGCGGAGCTGGTTTCATCGGGTCCGTCCTGGTTCCCCAATTGCAAGAACACGGCTACGAAGTGGACGTCGTCGATCTTCTATGGTTTGGCAACCACCTTCCCGAAGGCACGAACGTCATCCAGAAAGACCTGTTCGACCTGCATGAGAAGGACCTCGAAGGCTACGAGCAGGTGGTCTTTCTGGCCGGGCTCTCGAACGATCCCATGGCCGCCTACAGCCCCGCGCGAAATTTCATCGAGAACGGTGCGTTGCCTTCGTACCTGGCGTTCGTGGCGAAAAACGCAAAGGTTCGCCGTTTCATCTACGCCTCGTCTTGTTCGATCTACGGCTACACGGTCAATGAACTCTACGACGAGCAATCGCCGGTCACCTGCGCGTATCCGTACGGTATTTCGAAGCTGCAAGGAGAGCGGGGGGTCTTCCAGCTCGGCGACGACGACTTCTCGACGATTGCGTTGCGCCAGGGGACTGTCTGCGGACACAGCCGACGCACCCGCTTCGACCTCATCGTCAACACCATGTTCAAGTCCGCGATCGCGGATGGGATGGTCACCGTCAACAATCCCTCGATCTGGCGACCGATCCTCGACGTTCGCGATACCGCGACGGCGTTCCTGCGCGCCATCCAGGCTGACTACAGCATCAGTGGCGCCTTCAACGTCGCTTTCGGAAATTTCACAGTCGGCCAGATCGCCGACGTCGTGAAGGAAGAGGTCGAGCAGCTGATCGGAAAGAAAGTCGGAATTACACTCAACAATGTACAGGACTTCCGGAATTACAAGGTGACCTGCGACAAAGCTCGCACCTACCTGGGATTCCTTCCGAAGTACTCGATTTCGGACATCGTGAGCAGCCTGTACGACCACCTCGATGACTACGGCGATTTCTCGAACGACCTGTTCTACAACATCAACACGTTCAAAAAACTCGACTGACCGAATACGCCGTATCGGTCGTGTACGACAGATACGGGTCTCGGTACAGCCCCCGATACAGCCCCCGATACAGCCCCCGATACAGCCCCCGATACAGCCCCCGATACAGCCCCGGATAGGACATCATGAAAGTTCTCGTCATTGGAGCCGATGGTCAGCTCGGTACAGATGTCTGTCGGGTATTCGACGATGCAGAGGTCTGCCGAGCGGGTCTGAGCAGTGGGGATGTTCAGCTCGATATCGCGATCGAAGCTGACGTGCGGAAGTTGCTCGATCGCATCCGGCCGCAATTCGTGGTCAATACGGCCGCGTTCCACAACGTGCCGAAGTGCGAAGAAGAGCCCGAGGCCGCCTATGCGGTAAATGCCATCGGTGCGAAGAATCTCGCTGTTTCGTGTCACGAGGCCGGCGCACGGCTCATCCACGTCAGTACCGACTATGTGTTCGGAAACGGCGGCACGCGGGCGTACGTAGAGACCGATCGAGAAGCCCCGCTGAACACCTATGGCGCCAGCAAGCTCGCCGGCGAACACCTGATTGCCGCCGAATGTGAAAATCATTGCATCGTTCGCGGATCGGGTCTCTATGGTGCTGCGCCCTGCAAGGCAAAGGGCGGAAAAAATTTCGTACAACTGATGCTCTTTCTGGCCGCGGAGCGCGGTGAGGTGAAGGTGGTGACTGACGAAATCGTCTCGCCTACCTATACGGTCGACCTTGCCAAGCAGATCCGGGTGATCGCGGAACGAGCAGAGCCCGGGCTGTACCACGCGACGTCCGACGGCGAGTGCTCGTGGTTCGATTTCGCGCGCTGCATCTTCGACGAGACCGGAACGGAAGTGAATCTGTTGCCCGCAACCGGAGCCGATTTCCCTTCTCCGGTGAAGAGGCCGGATTTCTCCATCTTGGACAACAAGCATCTCCGCGATCAGGGGTTGGACGTGATGCCCCATTGGCGCGAGGCACTGCGTGCCTATCTCCAAGTGATCGGATCCTCCAAGTGATCGGATCGACCGCTTCCGCGTGATGTCGAGGGCTGGCGACGGCAGCGCGCGTGTGACACGTTCGCCATCCGTTGCAACCACGAGGTTCCCATGAGCGATTTCTCAGACTTCGTCGACGACTACTACCGGCGCTTCGTGGAAGTTCTGCAGACCTTCGATCGGGCTCCGATGCAGCGCGTTCTGGAGACACTCGAGCGCGTGCAAGCGAGTGGTGGAACAGTCTGGATCGCGGGCAATGGCGGGAGCGCGGCAATCGCCGATCACACCGTTTGTGACACCACCAAAGGCACCTTCGTCGATGGACAGCCGCCGCTGAGAACCGTGTCACTGAATTCCAATGTCGCGATGCTGACGGCCCTGTCGAACGATCTGAGCTACGAGGAATGCTATTCGCAACAGCTCGTCTACTACGTAAAGCCTGGCGACGCCGTGTTGTTGGTGAGCTCGAGCGGCAACTCGCCAAACGTCGTCGAAGCCTGTCGCTACGCGCGCGAACAAGGCATTACGACGATCGCATTCGTTGGCTTCGAGGGAGGCAAACTTCGCGAGCTGGCCGACCACGTGGTGTGGATCCCCGTCGACAACTACGGCATGGCCGAGGACACGCACCAGAGCCTGATCCACGTCATCACCCAGTATCTTCGCGAACGCGCCGAGGCGGCGGCTCAGCCGATCGAATCGCCGTAGCCGTCAGGGTGGCTGTTGTGCCACTCCCAGGCTGTTTCGACGACTTGCTCGATCGTCACGAACCGAGGCTGCCAGCCCAGCGCCATCAGCCGGTCCGCACTCGCGACCAGGCTCGCAGGGTCGCCAGCGCGTCTGCCGACGATTCGATACGGGACCTTGCGCCCACTGACCTCCTCGACGGCGCGGACCACCTCCATCACGGTATTTCCGGTGCCCGTCCCGACGTTCATGATGCGACCGTCGGCGTTGGCGCCAGGTTCCGGACACGTCTCGAGCGCGATCTGGTGGGCGAGCGCCAGATCTTCGACGTGAACGTAATCGCGCAGGCAGGTGCCGTCGCGGGTATCCCAGTCGTCACCGTACAGCTCGACGACCTCACGCTTGCCCGTGACTGCTTCGATGACGAGCGGAATCAGATGGTGTTCGGGGCGGTGATCCTCGCCGAACGCGCCGTCCTCGCTGGCCCCGCAGGCATTGAAGTAGCGAAGTATCGCGTAGGACAGCCCGTGGGCGGTGCAGAAATCCTGAATCATCCATTCGACGGCGAGCTTCGAGAATCCATACGGACATACCGGGTTCTTCGGTGAATCTTCTTTGAGTGGCATCACCTGGTTCGCTTCGCCAGACCCGTAGGTTGCGGCCGTGCTCGAGAAGACGATCTTCCGGACGTCGTGCGCGATCATGGTTTCGAGCAGGCCGAGCGTGTTGACGGTGTTGTTGCGGTAGTGGTAGCCCGGATTCACTACCGATTCGGGGACGCTCGTTGCGGCCGCGAAGTGCATGACCGCTTCGGTCTGGTGCTTCTCGAAGAGGTTTCCGAGCAGCTCCGTGTCCGCGATATCGCCGACGACCAGCAGGCGCTCGTCGATCGCACCGCGATGGCCTTGGCAGAGGTTGTCGAGTACCACGACATCGTGTCCCGAAGCGACGAGGTGGCGCGCAGCGAAGCTTCCCACGAAGCCCGCTCCTCCGGTGACCAGAACCTTCACGGTGTTTCCTCCTTATGAACGCGCATTCAATCGCGGTGCGAGGCCCGCAGTCAGATCGGCCTCGATGGCTGCGAGGGACTCAGTGCTCATGACATCGCGGT
>JAJDAM010000707.1 GCA_029261905.1 Deltaproteobacteria bacterium | reverse complement strand
CCGAGGGCGTCGATTCGGGTGGCTGGCGAGGCGCGAAATCGCAGCCATAGCAGCGCTATGGCGAGATTTCGCAACGCAGCCAGCGGCCCGAAGCGGCGTCCGAATGCAAAGGAATTCCTGGGACGCGACACTAGCTGCTCTTGCGAATTCGGTAGCGCACCGGAAGGTGCTTCAGTCCAACCACGAAGCTCGAGGAGATCCATTCAGGCTCTCCGATGATCTCCCAGTGCTCGACCCGACGTGCCAGCTCTTCGATGATCGCGATCTGCGAGCGCCGCGCGAAATGGGCGCCCATACAGAAGTGCTCGCCGTGGCCAAAGCCGAGGTGTCGGTTTGGTTTTCGGTCGACGTTGAACGTGTACGGATCTTCGAAGACCGACTCATCGCGGTTCGCTGAGGCATAGAACATCATCGCCGCCTCGCCTTCGCGGATCATCTGCCCGTTCACCTCGACATCCCGCGTGGCGGTGCGTTTCATGTAGTTGACGGCCGTCGTCCAGCGAACGATCTCCTCGACGCAGTCCGCGCTCTTGGACAGGTCGTTTTTCACCTTGCTGAACTCGTCAGGATTTTCGATCAACGCCCGAAGGCCGCCCGCGAGACTGTTCTTGGTCGTGTCATGTCCGGCACTGAAGATGATCAGGAAGTAACCGAGGGTCTCGATCGGCCCGAGCGCCTCGCCTCGAATTTTCCCGTTGGCGATCACACTGGCGAGGTCGTCGGTCGGGTTCGCGCGCCGGTCTGCAATGATGGGCATGAAGAGCTTGATGAAATCCTGGCCGAGTTGCGCGAAGTCCTCGCGTGAGGACCCTCCGCCCAACTCGTCGTCTTCCGGGGCGAAGATCCGGTTCGAAAGATCGCGGATCGTCTCTTCCTGGTCTTCCGGTATGCCGAGGGTCCTGCAGAGCACCCGAAGGGGATGTCGCACCGCGAGGTCCATCGCGAGATCGGTCTCGCCCTCGCCCCCATCCTTCGCCAGCTCGTCGACGAGCAGTTTCGCGCTCTCGCGCATCGTGACTTCAGCCGTCGCCAGCGCGCGCGGAGTGAGATGGGGCATGGCGACTTTCCGGAGGTCGCGGTGCTCCGTCCCGTCGGTGCCGATCACGACCCGGAAAGTCGTTTGGTCTTCGATCGGGTCATTCTTGAGCCGCGGGTTGATGCCAGGCTCGTTGATGAACAGTTCGGGATGACTCGAGATGTACCGGATGTCCTCGTGTTTGGTGATGGCCCAGAAGGACTCGATCCTCTCCATTTCACACCAATGCACGGGCGACTCGGCTCGCAGCCTACGAAAGAGATCGTGGGGCGTACCATTCGCGCCATAGCACTTCGGGTCCACCAGCACTTTACCAGTTGTCGTGTCTGCCATGGCCTAACCCCTCCTTGCTCTGCCGCCTGGAATCAAGAGTCGCAACGAGCCGCTGAACTTCGAAACTGCGGATTTTGTATAGCCAATGTATGGCCAATGCAGTGGACATCAGTGTTCGCAGTGGACGGCAATGGAATCACGACGCGCAGCCAAGCACCTGAAACCATACCCCCATGCACACCGATAGACGTCAGTAGAATCTCACACAACAGACTGAAAATCAGGGTGTCGGCGGTTCGATTCCGCCCTGGGCCACCATGTCTTCCGGAGCCTCTGCAAGAACTTATCAACCGCTACCCTTGGCGTCCCATGCACCCCGCAGAGGCAAGTGCTGTGCTGATTCTCACCGCGTGCCCCGATCCTGGAGCGGGCGGTCGAGCATGCGGCGCGCGGTGCGAAGCGCCATCGACATGATGGGCACCTGGGGGTTCACGCCGAGCGAGGTTGGCAGAATGCTTCCATCGGCGACCCAGAGGTCGCGCAGATCCCACGCCTCCCCGTTGGGGTCGACGACCGAGTCGCGCGCTTCACTTCCCATACGACAAGTCCCCAGTGGGTGCTGGGAGCTGCACTCGAGCCGTCGCATCGGGATCCGGTCCAGATCAATCGCCTTCAGCCCGTCCGCGTCGACCGCAGAACCGCTCAGGATCGGCAGGTACACCTTCCGCGCGCCGGCGGCGAAGTAGGTCTCGGCCATCAGGCGGATGACCCGACGCGCCGCTGCGCGATCGGCGCCGCTCATCGTGTAGGTGACGAAGGGCTCGCGGCCGAAGCCCCGGCGCACGCGGCCCCCGCCCTCGTCGTGGACGAGCCCGCCGAACATTGCGATGTTGGGGATCGTGGACGCGTTCCGAGCAAGTTCGGGGCCCACGCCCGGCATGGCCGCCGCGAGAACACCCGGCGGTGTAAACACGCTCATCAACGTGATGCGCTCCTCGTCGAACGCCTCGCTGTGCGCGCTTTGCAATGCACCGCGCCAGCCTCGCACGTCTTCGTCGAACAGCGCCATCATCCGGAAGCCCGGGTGTAGCGTCATGTTGCGCCCCACCTGACGGGACCGGGCACCGACGCCGCTCCGCTTGAGCACGAGCGGTGAGTGGTAAGAGCCCGCAGAGAGGACGACGCGGCGCGCCCTCACGCGGAGCTGACCTTCTCCACCCCGGATCGTCCCGCTCACCCCTGTGGCGCGACCGTCATGGTGTCGAATCCGGTCGACGAGGCAACTGCTGTAGATGCGAGCTCCGGCCTTCACCGCCCGGGGAAGGTAGGTGAGGTCGACGCTCATCTTGGCGCCGTGGGGACAGCCGAAGTTGCAACGGCCGCAGCCGTTACAGCCATCGGTGTTGCGATGGTTGGAGCGGATCGAGTAGCCGAGCTTCTCGGCACCGATACCGAATAGCTCGGTGGCGCGGGAACGCATGTGCACCGGAACCTCAGCGACGTGGCAGTCCCGCTCGACTTCTTCGAAGTAGGGCTCGAGGTGCGCCTCGGTCATCTCGGTGAGGCGGCGATCCACCCGCCACTCATCGAGGACCTTGGGGGGAACACGGAAGCACACACCGCCCGTGAGGAGGGAGGACCCGCCAATGGCCTTACCCATCGTCACGTTGATCAACGGCGAATTGCCGATGCCCCAGGCGAAGCCGGTGCCGCCATCGCGGTAGATCTTCCGGAGGGTCTCGCTCGGTCGGTTCTTCCCGTACTCCTCGGGCGAGTGGTGCTTCCCTTCCTCGAGGACCACGACGTCCTGGCCGGCCTCGGCGCACTGCGCAGCGACTACCGCCCCGCCGGTTCCAGAGCCGACGACGACGACGTCACATTCGAGATCGAGATCGCCGAGGCCGGGAGGCGTTAAAACCCTCACCGGGTTGCGACCGCTGGCGGCATCGACTCGACGAGACACTCCCCGTCGAAACCGATCTCCTCTGCGACGTCGGGATGCTCGTAGTACACGACACAGAGCGCCGCCTTCAGCGCGACGATGAGGGCACCCGCGATTCCGTTTTCCATGCGATCCAGCACGCGGATGCGGAGATCGAGTGGCATCGAGCGAAGGGCCGTCGGGCGCATCGCCAACCACGGTGCCAGACAGGCCACCAGCGCAATCAGGAGCTTGATCGAGCGCGCGGCGCGCGGCCCTGCCTCGTGGAGAAAGTTCTCAGACTCGTCCGCGAGCCAGTCGAGCCGTGCGCTGGGCGGCGGGCCGGCGTCGCTTTTGAACAGCGCCTCGGAGATCGCGATCACGGTCCCCCGCTGCGATGGCGAAAGGACGCTCTTCATCGCCACCATCAATCGAGCAAGTTGGGGCGGATGCGCCAAGCTTCGCGCTCGTTCGTCGCGAAGTCCAACATCAGGCGGTACTTGCCGTACGCGATCTCGTAGCGGTCGTCACCGAACGGTACCTGCACGAAGGGGTTGTCGTAGCGGGGGTAGTCGGCGAGCGGGGCTTCCAGCCCGTCGACAACGAGCGGTCCGTGCCAGTCGAACTCGATCACGCCCTGGCTGGGAGATTCGTAAGTCACCGCGTAGCCGTCCGGCTGGCCGTCGCCCCCCTGGTCCGTCACCGGGTCGGCGGTCACCGCCGACGCTTCGATGGCTGCCCGGAAGGCTGCGAAGCTGCCCCATTCGGCCGCGCTTCCGCACTCGATGATCCACACGTTCTGCGCGCTTCGGGGGGCAACCAGATCGAAGGGCAGGCCCGCGTTCTCGAAGACCTCGGGAAAGCCGCCACGCCATACGGTGGGCACCAGGGAGTAGAGGGCGACGTAGCCGTCGTCCTTGCGCCCGAAGGTCCAGGAGCCCGCCTGCACGACCTCGTCGAAGTGCGCGTGCGGGAAGTAGGCGTGGGTCTCCGCGATAGACGAAAAACCGAGTGCGGGTTGCGGGGCGTGCTGGGGCGCGTAGATCTGGATGACCACGTTCTCGTGTTGGGCGGCGCGCGGTTCGGCGGCGCTGCCCGTCCAGTATCCGGGACCCGGCTCGTCTGCCTGCTGCCAGCTGAAGTCCGGCGGGATCGGTTGGAATACTGGCGTCGGAAAGGAACCCGGCTGTTGCGTGAAGACGACCGCACGCTCGCCGAGCGTGGCCTGGGAGATGTGCGTCTGGCTTCCGCGCAGCCCCTTGCGGTAGTCCTGAGCGGTCGAGAGCATGTAGTCCTCGGTCCGGTACGTGTAGGTGTTCACCTCTTTCAACAGTGACTCGTTGATGACCGGCCACAGCAGGACCAGCCACGGCCGGGCCCTACGCAGGGTTTCTTCGAAGTC
>JAJDAM010000706.1 GCA_029261905.1 Deltaproteobacteria bacterium | reverse complement strand
TCACCGGTGTCGCGGCGCTCGCGCTGCTTCCGCTGCTCTTATTCGCGATCGTCCGAGCGCGCGAGCTGCTTCAGTTCACCGCCGAGCCGGCGGCGGTGTTGGCGGGCTTCCACACGTTGTTCAACCTGCTCGGCGTGGCACTGCTGTGGCCGCTGACCGATCGCCTCGTGAGGCTGCTGGAGCGCAGGTTTCGAAGCGCCGAAGAGGTCGAGGCGACTCCGCGTTTTCTCGACCGCAACGTCATCGCGACACCGGACCTCGGACTGGATGCGATCGCGCTGGAGCTCACGCGCGTGGGTCAGATTGCACGCCGCATCGCGTGCGGAGCACTCGTCGGTGACAAGCGAGAGGCCGACTCCATCGCGGCGGGACAGGCGTCCCTGGCGACCCTCGTCGGTTCGATCGGGGAGTTCACGCAGCTCTTGCATCGGTCGAACCTTTCCCGCGAGCTCGCCGCACTGCCGCCGATCACGCTCCGTGTGTCGCGCCACTACTCGGAGGCGGCCGAACTCTCTGGCATGATCGTCGCCGGCCGGGAGGGCCTGGTGATACCGAAGGGCGCCGAACTGGAAAATGAGATTCGCGAGTTCGTCGAGCAGGCGCGCAGGTTGATCGCGCGGGCGGGAGTCGAGGAGGATAGCTACGCGGTGGAGTCGGTGGCCGAAGAGCTGGCGGGCCTCGAAACGCGCTATCGGCAGCTGAAGGCCACTCTGCTGGAAGCGGGTTCGCAGGGTCGGGTGGTTGTGCGCGATCTCGTCGGAATGCTGGACTGGCTGAGCAACGTGCGACGCGTCACCGAGCAGATCGAGCGCGGCACGCGTTTTTTGGCTTCGCTGATGCCGGCAGATTCGATCAAGGCGAGCGACGCCTCACAGACCGACCCAGGCGACGCGGTATTGGATTGACTGAGAGATCGACCAGCCGCGTCTTTCCCGCGCCCGGCGCGGTCAGGTCGCCGCCGGTCCAGGGGTAGGCGGGGCCTCGCGGCCGACCATCGAGGCGAGCGGGTTCGTGGGCAGCAGCCCGATCACGACCTCGGGCAGCCGGTCGAGACCCGGAGGAGCAGGCACCTCCGAGGGCAGGACGACCTCGGAAGCCATCGCCGCGCGAACGATGGCGGCATCCAGGAAGCGACCCGGCTGGACGACGAGCCCCAGCGCCAGCCCGAGCGCTGCACCCACCCCGATACCGGCCGTCATGCCGATCAGCACTCGCGCCCACAGCTGAGTGGCGATCAGGTGATCGAGTGAGCTGCTCAGACGCCGGAGCGGCGCGAGCTGGATCTGTTCAATCGGATGCCGCTCGTCCATCAACGCCTCCGCGGGGGCAACCGGAGCGAAACCAATGGCTCATCCGCCGGTCTCCCGCAAGCCGCGCGCGCGAGCGAGCTTCTCAGTTCTCGGACGTGAAGTGCGATTCGGGGTCCTTCAGGGCCAGTTCCATGCTCGATCCGCGATTGGCTCTCGAACGGGGCTCTCGACTGGGGCTGTCGATTGGTCTTCGATGGACTCTCCGAGTCCGAAATGATCGGGTAGACTCCCGCTCCGCATCGAGGCCTGAGAAAGTTCGTGAACTTCCCGCAGTCCGTATTCGGGTTTGGAACTGGCTTCGAAGGAACAGTGAAACGCGCCCATAGCTCAGATGGATAGAGCGTCTGGTTGCGGTCCAGGAGGTCGCACGTTCGAGTCGTGCTGGGCGCGCCACAACATCGCAACAAACGAATCAGAAAACGGTCACCGGATCCCGGTGGCCGTTTTCTGATTCAGGGCGTTTCCTGGTCCGTGGGATTGCTGTGCGGACCCGTCGAGCCGACGTTCGATTCGTGAAACAACGAACGGACTAGCAGCCAAGCCCCAATTCTCGCACCCTAGTGATCGATGACTCGGTTCTGGAGCCTCATCCGCGACACCTACCTGAGCATCGATCCACGAAGCCTGGGTCTGTTCCGGATTGTCTTTGGCTGCGTGCTGCTGTTCGACCTGCATTCGCATTGGCAGGCCATCGAGTACTGGTACACCGACGAAGGTCTACTGCCGGGTGAATTGGTGCTGGCCAACCCGCTGACTCGTCGCGCGTTCTCGCTGTTCTTCCTGACGACCAGCCACGCGGGCGCGGTGTTCGGGATGGCGATTTGCGGGTTGATCTATCTCGCCTTCACGCTGGGGTGGTGGACGCGTGTTGCGCAGTGGCTCGCGCTGTTGGCAGTCGTCAGCATCAACGGACGCGTCGCGCCTTTGGAAAACGGTGGCGACACCGTACTGAACCTGCTCGCGATGTGGACGGCTTTTCTTCCGCTCGGGCGACGCTTCTCGCTGGATGCCTTGCTGCGTTCGTTGCGAAGTCGCGTCGAGTACACCCCCGCTCAACTCGAAGACCGCGAGGCGCTCGCACCCGATGTCACTCGTGTCGTGTCGATCGCCGTGCTTGCGGTACTGCTTCAATTCGCCTGTATCTACCTGTTTTCCGGGATTCAAAAGAACGGATTCACCTGGCAGGAAGGAACCGCCGTCCACTACGCGCTCCACCAGGATCGCATCGTCACGGCCCTGGGTGTCTGGCTGCGCGGACAGGCCCCCCTGCTGCTCGCACTGGCTGGGTGGGGGACACTCGCGATCGAAGTCGCAGGCCCGGCATTGATACTGAGTCCGATATGGACCCGCCAGGCTCGCTTGTTCGCGATTGCAACCCTGCCGCTGATGCATCTGGCCTTTGCCGCGTGTTTGAACATCGGTTCGTTCTCCTACGCGATGATGTCGTTCTTCACGCTGTTGCTGGCGACCGAACACTGGAACAGGTCCTCTGCATTTCTTGCCCAGCGCACTCAGCACCGAAAGGTGTTCTTCGACAGCGATTGTGGCATCTGTTTCTTGACGATCCGGGTGCTCGCACGCATCGACGCGTTCTCGCGCCTTCGGTTTGTTTCCAATCACGAAGACCTGCCCGATGGGATCACGCGCGAAATCGCGGACCGGACCGTCGTCGTCATGAACGACGCGACGGGTCGCGTTTCGACGCGCTCGGCCGCAGTGGCTGACGTCTTTCGGGCACTGCCGTTCGGATTCCCGATTGCGTGGATCATGCGACTGCCGATCGTTCGGATCGGTTTCGATCTCGGCTACGACCTGGTGTCGAACAACCGAACCGCAATCAGTACCTGGTTCGGTCTCGCCGCATGTGGTGTTCCCGCGCATGCGCCCGATCGAGCCCAGCTGCAGCCGGTGTCGCGGCGGGGATCCATCGGCCGGCCGCTGCGCGTGGCCCGTGAATTGTCGGTCGCGGTGATGTTGGCCGCATCATACGGCCAACTCGTACAGCACAATCAAGCGGTTCCACCGGCCATGCGGTACCGACAACCCGAGTGGTTGCAGGTGCTCGTCGATGTTCCGCGTTTTCATCAGGGTTGGCGCATGTTCACACCCGAGGGTCCCCCCCAGGAGTTCATGCTGGTCGTCGAGGCGGTGACCGCGGAGGGGCGCGAGGTCGACCCGCTCAACGAGGTTGCCAGCCGGTATCCCAAGGGGCGATTCGATCGGATTCCCGCTCGGCTCGGTTTCGACCAGTTTTTTTCCAATTACTCGTTGTACGCCGCTCTCAGCGACCTGCGCGGCTACCAGTCCGCATTGGTCGAGTGGATCCACGCGTATCCGCAGAGGACACAACATCCGGGTGACCGAATCGTCCGCTTCGAGCTGATCAAGATGGCGGACATCAGTCCGGCGCCGGGGAAATCGCGTGCGACCAATCTGACCCGCAGCGTGCTATTTCGCTATCCGACTCCAGAAGCGCTCGATACGGCAAAAACCTCGGAGCCCGGAGGGGCGCAGTGATGAATCGCGTGCAGGATGATGGGTACTGGTCGTTCTGCTGCGCGTTGCTCGTGGTGTTGTTCGTGATGTTGTTCGTGGCGTTCGGCGGGCTGCTGACGGGTTGCGACAGTGGTCCGATCGACGAATCCGGGCGTCCGCTGGCATGGGTCGGAGGTCAGAAGTTGACATCGGCCGATCTACGCATCACCGGCGCACTCGACGAGTCCGAACAGCGGCAAGAGGCGCTCGACCGGGGAATCGACGATCTGCTGGTGGCGCGGGAGGCCCGGCGACGCGGGTTGGGATACACCGAACAGGCGATCACACGAATCGTTGCCGTCCGCCGTGCTGCCGAACTTCGTGAGCGACAGATCCTGCGCGACGTCCTCTTCGATGTCGTTGCGTCCGAGGTCGAGGTCAGCGAGGACGAGATGAAACAGGAATTCGATCTTCTCAATGCCTCGAATCGACGCAGAATCGTGACGCTTCGCTCGCAGACGTTCGCATCCAAGCAGCTGGCCGAGCAGGGCATCGGGCCGGAACCGAAAGCGGTGCTCGTCGGGCCTTCGCTGATTCGAGAGTTGCCCGACCCGCTTCGGAAGGCAGCCAAGAATCTGGAATCGATCGGTGCGAGGACCGTCGTATCGGCCGGAGGCCGTTGGTCGAGCGTCGAATTGGTTGCCGAACAGGCCGTGCCTCCGCCGGCGTTCGACAACGCCCGCGACGCTCTCGAACAAAGGCTCCGTCGCCGCAAGGCCGACGACGCGTTCGAACGCGAACTCGAGCGGCTTCGCCAATCGACTGAGATCCGGTTGGAGCCCGGCGTGATCGACAATGATGCGCTCTGGCCGACGGATGGATCTGTCGACGGCTCTGATGAGGGGTCTTCCCCCGAACGCGCATCCATCAAGCACCAACCGTTCTGATGGGTGACAGTGGAGTGAGCATCGCAACCTCGAGACATCAACAGCGAATCGATTTCGCCGAGGAATCAAATTGAGCAAGAAACTCTACGTGGGAAATCTCTCGTTTACGACGACTGAAGCAGAGTTGCGAGAGGCGTTCGAGAAGCACGGCGCGTTGGCATCCGTCAACGTGATCACCGATCGCGAGACAGGGCGCTCGCGCGGGTTCGCGTTCGTCGAGTTCGAAGACGATGCGGGCGCGCTCAGCGCGCAGGAAGCATTGGACGGCCAACAGGTGGGCGGCCGCGAACTTCAGATCAACGAAGCACACAACAAACGGGGCGACCGCCGGGGCTGAACTGGCCGGCTGGGGTAGCGGGGCGAACCGGAATCGACGACCGTCCTCCGATGCACGAGCGTTCCCAGCGCACTCCCGCCCCGATCGCGATGGGCGTCTCGCTGGCGTTGCTCGTGTCCGTCGTTGCGGCCTTCGGCTATGCGTCATTCGTACTGC
>JAJDAM010000705.1 GCA_029261905.1 Deltaproteobacteria bacterium | reverse complement strand
ACGCCTTTCGCGAGCCGTCGCGTTTCCCAAGGGGAATCACGGGGTTCGCCGCTGGAAGCGCTCGTCGCGGAAACCAACCGCAACAGGAACTCGCGATCTCGCCAGTCCCGATGCGCGCGACCGAACCGGACCACGATGAGGTCGAGCGATCGAATGACAAACAACCGCTGGTTGCCTGAGCCCGCGGCCATCAGGAAGTCGGGGAGCGGGATTTCGTCTTGCGCTGCGGATGTGGACGTGTCTGATTTGGTTGGGTTCACCCACACTCCCAAGCCGAAACTGGGCTGCACATCGCTCCCGTTGAAACACTCATCGAGGTCTTTCGCATCGACGATGGCCTTTCCCTGCCAGCGGCCGTGATCTCGCAACAGTCGGCCGAACTTCGCCCACTGGGCGGCGCTGAGACTGGCACCCTCGGCGAGATCGGGATTGCCGACGCCGTCGCGCCGCCAATTCGAGACCTCGAGACCGATCGGATCCAGAATTCGTCGGTTCAGATACCCGACGGCATCCAGACCCTCGGCCGCGAGTTTTCGACGAAGCAGTTCTCCGAAGATTGCCAGATGACTGGGGCCGAACTGAAAGCGCGCCCCCGGCGGTGCGACGGATTCCAGAGCGAGTGCGCGAGCGAACTGGTCGTGCGGCTTCTCTCGGTTCAGCGGCCAAACGCCGGCTTCGAGTCCGCTCGTGTACCAGAGCAGTTGGCGGATGCGAATATCCTGTTTCCAACGCGCCCCGGCGAATTCTCCGATCGTGAACGAAACGGGTTCGTCGAGGTCGAGAAGCCCGTCGGCTTCGGCTGCGATCGCCAGTACACCCCAGAAACTCTCCGTCGCATTGTGAATCGGGTAGGGGGCGTCGATGGATTCACCGTTCTGTCCAGCCGAGAACACGATGTTCGCTCCCTCGATGACCATCATCGCTGCGCCGCCTCTGTCGGCGGAATAGCGGGCGGCGCTGTCGTACCGAGATGGGACGGAACGGATCGACCGGGTCGTGTCGTCGACCTGCGATTCGGGAAGTACGAGATGCACCGGTTCGTCGGAGTGAACCCGAATGGGTGGCGGTGATTTCGAAGTCGGCGAGTCGATTGCCTGGCAGCCGAAAGCGAGGATCAGCACGGCCAGCGTGAACGGAAGCCGACGAAAAGTCGGATTGGGATCAGAGAGGTTCGATCGATCGGTCTTCATCTGTCTCGTTGGGGTCGGATGGAATCGCGCGTCCCACGCCGCACTCTATTCCATGTGCGGCTTCCATGTGCGCCTCAATGTACGGCTCACGGTGCTGCGGACCCAGCGCCGGACAGGGACCGCCGGCCGCTGGTCCATGCCTGCAGGCCTCTGGAGGCGACGGTGCCGCGACGCGGGTAAGCTCTTCTGTTCACGGATACAACGTCAATACGGAGGGTCTGCCCTTGCCGGCACCGGTGGGACGCGATCTGGAAAAGACGCGCAAGCAGCTCGTCGAATGGTTCGGGGGGCTGTTGCCCGAAGCCAAGGACATCGAGATCGGTGAGCTGACGGGCCCCGGCGCGACTGGGTTCTCGAGCGACACACTGATATTCGATCTGAAGACCACCGAGGACGGAGGTCCGGTTTCGCGGGCGCTGGTGGCGCGAATTCAGCCGAATGGCTTTCAGGTGTTTCCGGAATACGACCTGCCGGCTCAGTATGGAATCATGAAAGCGTTGGCGGAAACCGACGTCGCGGTACCGAAGATGCTCTGGGAGGAGTGGACGGGTGATGTCATCGGTGACGCGTTCTACGTGATGGAGCGAATCGTCGGCCAGACTCCCGCCGACAACCCACCCTACACCGCAGAGGGCTTTCTCAAGGAGATGTCGCTTGCGGATCAGTCGACGTTGTGGCGCGGTTACATCGAGTCGCTGGCCGCCATCCATCGACTGGATCCGTTCGAGTTGGGTCTCGGCGGGCTCGCGATGCCGGAACTGGGCGCAACGCCGATCGAACAGGAACTTCGGTACTACGAGAATTTCTACCGATGGGCCTACCCCGAGGGCGGCCACCCGGTGGTCGAGCCCTCGCTCAGGTGGTTGAACGCCAATCGACCCCCCATGCCCGATCGCATCGGGCTGTCCTGGGGGGATTCGAGAATCGGAAACATGATCTTCGATGGGACGAAGTGTGTAGCGGTGATCGATTGGGAGATGGCCCGCCTGGGTGATCCGGTGATGGATCTGGCCTGGGGGTTCTTTACCGGTCGATATCATTCCGAAGGAACAGGCAGTCCCCCCATTCCGGGGTTCGCGAGTCGTGAAGAAAGCATTGCCCTGTACGAAGAACTCGTCGGGCACCCGGCCGAGCACCTCGAGTACTACGAGATTCTGGCGGGAATGCGCTTTTCGGTGATCTTGATACGTCTGGCAAAGCAGTTCAAACACTACGGCGTGATGCCCGAAGACGTCAATTTCGAAGTCGACAATCCGGTGTCGAACCTTCATCGACTTCAACTCCAGGAGATTGGCGTCCTGTGAGCATCGATCGCTCAGAGCGCGGCGGGAACCCGTGAACCGCACCATGTTGCGCGCGCTGGGGCTGACCATCGCCGGTGTTTCCGTATCCGAGGTGCTGTTGCTGCACTGGGGAGCACTCGCGATCTACGGCCAGGGGCTCACGTGGGGTCAATCACTGCTCGGGCTGGCAGGAGTCGGCGGCTTCAATGCCGCCGCGTTTCCACAGGCGCGGCGCCGCGTGCGCGCGAACGGTCTCGGCCTCGTTCTCAGCCGTAGTTGGATCATGGGCAGCGTGGCTGCTCTATTTACGGGAGTACTGCTGGGGGTAGCGCTGTTGTTGACCGGCGGCGCTGGTGCGCTCGTCGGAAACCCGGAGGCCGGTAGACTGGCTTTCGTCTGGTTGGGCGGCGCGCTGATCGCGACTGGCTTCGGTGCGGTGCTCTGGGGATCGTCGGTCGGCAATTACCGGATCCGGGTGGACGAAGTCGCGCTGCCTCTACGCGGTGTCACGGCTGAACTCGAGGGTATTCGGATCGCTCACATCACGGACCTCCACATCGGCCCACTGCTCGAGGCAGAGAGGCTTCGGCGCTTCGTGCGACGCATCAACCGCCTGAACGCCGATCTGATCGTCATCACAGGCGATATTTTCGATTTCGACCCAAGCTACGTAGAGGCCGGTTGTCGCGAACTCGGGTTGCTCGAAGCCAGACTCGGGGTGTACGCGGTACTCGGCAATCACGACGCCTATACCGGCGCCGAAATCATCGAAGAGGCGATCGCCCGCACGGGAGCCATCCATCTGCTGCGTGATCGCTGGGAGACTGTCGATGTCGATGGAGTGCCACTCGTAATCGTCGGGCTGGATGACCGCGGCGAAGGATGGACGGAGCGCGAGGCGCAGCATGTCGCTCTCGATCGAATCGCCGCCGAGATCCCCGATGACTCGGCCTGCCTGTTGCTGGTTCATCGGCCCAGCTATTTCGGCCACGCTGCGAAACTGGGCTTTTCGTTGATGCTCGCCGGCCACACCCATGGAGGGCAGGTCGCACTGCCGCTAGCGGGGAATCACAATCCGTCTCGGATGATCTCGAGTCACACGCGTGGAATGTTCACGCGAGGGGAGACGACCCTCTATGTCAACCGCGGGCTCGGGATGGCCGGGTTGCCATTGCGAATCAACTGTCCTCGTGAGATCGCGCTGATCCGATTGGAACAGCCGGTCGAGGTGGCGTCCCCACAGACTGCCAGCGAATCATTCGCCGCCTAACGCCATCTGCTCATCTGGAACGGGCTAGGCGTCGGGGTCGTATCCAAGGCAGGGCGCGAGCCACCGCTCGGCTGAGTCGAGATCCATCTGCTTTCGGGCGGCGTAGTCAGCGACCTGGTCGCGATCGATCCGCCCAACAGTGAAATATCGGGCTTTCGGGTGACCGAAGTACAGCCCGCTGACGCTCGCACCCGGAATCATCGCGTAGCTCTCGGTCAGCTCGATGCCGACCGATTTTGCATCGAGCAGGTCGAACAGCTTGCCCTTCTCGGTATGATCCGGACATGCGGGATAGCCGAATGCAGGTCGGATGCCGCGATATTTTTCGCGGATCAGGTCGCTCTGGCTCAGCGACTCGTCGGCCCCGTAGCCCCAATCTCGCCGCGCCCGCGCGTGCAGACACTCGGCGAAGGCTTCCGCGAGCCGGTCGGCCAACGCTTTGACCATGATCGAATTGTAGTCGTCGAGATCTTTCGCGAAGGCGTCGGCGAGGTCGGTAGCCTCCGCTCCAGAGGTGACGGCAAACGCGCCGATATGATCACGAAACCCGCTGTCCGCGGGCGCGATGAAGTCCGCGAGTGATCGATTCGGTTTTCCGTCGGCGATGATCGACTGCTGTCGCAGCATGTTGAAGCGCAGGCGTTCGCTGGTTCGGCTGTCGTCGGTGTAGACGATGATGTCGTCTCCAGCGCTGGCGGCCGGCCAGAAACCGTAGACACCCTTTGGGGTCAACTGTTTTTCGGCGATGATTTTCGCCAGCAGCTCCTGGCCATTGGCGAACAGCTCGCGAGCGGCCTCTCCGTACTTGGCGCTCTCCAGGATCTTCGGATACTTGCCCTTCAACTCCCAGGCACTGAAGAAGAACGTCCAGTCGATGTACTTCTCGATCTCCGCGAGCGATATGTCATCGACCGTTCGCAATCCGCTGAACTCGGGCTGGGCAACGTCGTCTTCGGACCATTCGATCCGCAGCCGGTTCTCGACGGCGTCCGTGTACGGGAGCAGCGGTTGCGACTTCCGACCCTCATAGACGTACCGGAGCTGTTCTTGGAGTTCGACGTTGTTTCGAACGAACTCCGGGCTTCGCTTCGAATCGAGCAGTGTCGAGACGACTCCGACAGCACGAGATGCGTCGTGGACGTGAACAGCCGCGTGTGAGTACTTGGGCGCGATCTTGACTGCCGTGTGTTGCTTGCTGGTCGTCGCACCTCCGATCAGCAAAGGCAGATCGATCCCGCGTCGCTCCATTTCTTTCGCGACGTTCACCATCTCGTCGAGCGACGGTGTGATCAAGCCACTCAATCCAATCAGGTCGCAATTTTGTTCGACGGCGGTGTTCAGGATGTCATCGCATTTCACCATCACGCCGAGGTCGATGACTTCATAGCTGTTGCAGCCGAGGACCACGCCGACGATGTTCTTGCCGATGTCGTGGACGTCGCCCTTCACGGTGGCCATGACGATCTTTCCACGAGCCTGGCTGCCACCCTTCTC
>JAJDAM010000704.1 GCA_029261905.1 Deltaproteobacteria bacterium | reverse complement strand
ATCGGCCTGATGGAGGCCGCCTTCACCACGGAGTCCCAGGAGGGAGATCCGGTTCTGCTCTCTCTCGATCTCCTGCCGCTGCTGGATTGACGCGACATGCCCGATTCAAACCCCTGGCCGGCAGGTTGACAGGAAGGACACTCATGCAACGTACTCGACGATTCCTCGTGCTGCTCGGCGCGCTCGCGCTGTGGATGATCGTATCGGTCCCAGACGGACTCGCTCAAGACACCGACCTGTTCACTTCGATCGTTCCGCCGAACGTCATGTTGATGGTCGACAACTCGGGGTCGATGGCTCACGTCGTCTGGCACGAAGCATTCGATCCGGACGTGAATCCGACGTGCAACTATTTCTCTGACACCGCCACATACTTCTACACCTCCGACCTGTCGTTCTCCGTTTGCAGCGTGAGCCGCACGCTGTACGCGGACACGAGCATCTCCGGATCGACGCGGATCAGCGGGCTCTACCTGAACTGGATCTTCAGCCCCGAATCCAATGCGTACCAGACCGACATCGCGTCCACGTCCAACGGCACCCGATCGGCTTGTCTGGTCGCAGAGGGGCTTCCGGCGACGTACTCGAAGTACCGCCGCGCGCGCATCACGGCCGCCCAGGAAATCCTGCGAGAGGTCATCTGCAACGTCAACCAGAAGGGTGACGTTCGCTTCGGCCTGGCCCAGTTCTACAACAACTCCGACCCGATGGGCGGATTCGTCAACGTTCCTGTCGACGACTACACGACAGCACAGGGAGCGGCGATCGACGTGTTCATCCAGGGCCTCGCCGCCGAGACCTGGACGCCGCTCGCCGAGACCCTCTACAACGTCTTCCGCTACTTCCAGAGTCGGACCACCCCGACCCTCGGTAAGGACGGCACCACGAGCTTCCCGGTCTACGACATTCGGACGAACGGATCGACCGGCACCCCGCCGCCGACGCCGCTCGAGTACGCCTGTCAGAAGAACTTCATCATCATCATCACCGACGGCGAACCGACCAAGGACGACTTCGATGGGATGGATCTCTCGCGTTTCGAGGACGACCTGATCGGCGATTACAATCCCGACAACGCGCTGCCCGAGGCCGGCGATGAGACGCCGTCGTCATGTGCATTCTGCAACGAGACGACATTCTACCTGGACGATATCGCCAAGTTCATTAACGAGAAGGATTTCCAGAGCGACTTCGCGGGCGACCAGACGATCGACGTCTACACGGTGGGCTTCACCACCGCGCTGCCCGCGAATCAGCTGCTCGAGAAGACTGCGAGCGTCGCCAACGGCCTGTTCTTCCAGAGCAACAACGCCGAGGAACTGTCAGACGCAA
This sequence comes from Deltaproteobacteria bacterium, assembly GCA_029261905.1. Taxonomy (GTDB): domain Bacteria; phylum Myxococcota_A; class UBA9160; order UBA9160; family SMWR01; genus JAJDAM01. The sequence goes on along the minus strand of JAJDAM010000704.1, from coordinate 1,746 downwards.
TCATCACCGCGGTGGCCGACATCATCGAGAAATCCCAGTCGTTCACGTCGGCGACGGTGCCCGCCAGCCGAACGACCGACGGAGACAACTTCTACACGAGCTTCTTCCTTCCCAAGGGCAACACGGCGTTCTGGGAAGGTCATCTGAAAAACTTCGAATTCGCGGCCTCGGGTGACATCCTGAACGCGAACGGCAAATGTGCGATCGGCGCGGTTCCCAACCTCTCGCCGCCCTGCACGACCGGTGGGCAGCTGCGCTTCTTCGATCCGGCGTTCTGGGACGCGGCTACCGCGATTCCCGACCCGGGCAACCGGAAACTCTATTTCGAGTTTGGGAACACGCCGATCTTCACGAAGCCTCTGGCATGGTCCAGCGCGAATCTGTCGGCCGGCGATCTCAACCTGGTCCTGGGCGTCGACGACCTCGACTCCCCGTACGACACGCTCACGAGCCCCACTGCCGCGGATCTGGTCGACGCACTCGTCAACGTCGTCAGGGGCTGCGAGTTCGGAACCAACTGCACACAGCGGTTGGACACCGGCGGCCAGAAATCGTATCTCGGCGATATCTTCCACTCGAATCCGGTCGTGGTCGGGTCACCCAACGCCTCGATCAACGACTACGCCTATCAGCAGTTCGCCAACACGTACCGCAGCCGCACGCGCGTCATCTACGCGGGGGCGAACGACGGCTTCCTGCACGGATTCATGGCCGGAAAGTGGCAGGCGTTCGAATTGGACAGCTTCGGCAATCCGACCACGACCCCGATGAACCCGCCGCGTCACGACCGGGGCACGGGCGAGGAGTTGTTCGGATTCATGCCGTATGCAGTGCGCAACGGCATCAAGGAACTTCCGAAACAGCAAACGTTCCCCCGAACACTCGAGACCGTCGACAGCTCGCCGGTGGTCTCTGATGTGTGGTTCTACCGGACCTTGGCTTCGGGCGTGTTGACCACGGTCAACCCGACCTTGGGCAGCCCGCCGCCGCTGGGATCGGGAGCGAAGGTTCAGGAACAGTGGCGAACGGTGTTGATGGGCGGGCTCCGGGACGGCGGGCAGTCGTACTACGCCCTCGACATCACCGACCCGCCGCTGAGCGCCAGCGTCTCGACCAGCACGTATCCCCGCTACCTGTGGGGCTTCCCCTGCGAGGATTGTGCCGCGGCCAACACGGTGAACCCCTCAACGGCGGGTGAGACCGTCTGGATGGGTAATACGTGGTCCGAACCCGTGATCACACGGGTGCGGGTCAAAGCGGAGACCGGCAGCGACCCCAAGGGGTATGAGCGCTGGGTGGCGATCTTCGGCGCCGGCTATCACCCGCACGGTGATCCCAACGGATCCGACTACCTCGAACCCGGCGACGGGGGCTTCACGCCGCAGGGACGCGGGATCTACATGGTCGACATCACAACCGGCGAGGTTCTCGCGAAAAAAGTCTTCGACGTTGCAGCGAGCCCGCTCTCGACGACTCCACAGGTGGGCATCAAGGAGATGCAGTACGCCATCGCCTCCGCGCCAGCCGTGTTCGACCTCGATTTCGACGGCTTTGCGGACGTCATCTACATCGGTGACCTGGGTGGCAACGTGTGGAAGTGGGTCGTGAACGCGATCGGCGACGATCCCATCAACAATGTGTCGACCTACAAGAACCCTGCACAGCCGAACTGGCCGTTCCGACGCTTCTTCCGGGCGGGCACGAGCCTGGAACCGACGCTTCCGCCGGAGCAGCTGGGATCTCCGT
>JAJDAM010000703.1 GCA_029261905.1 Deltaproteobacteria bacterium | reverse complement strand
GTCGCGCCCGCCGGACGCGGCTTCCACAGCGGCGGCACCTTTCCGATGCGCGAGGTGCCCGAGCCATTCGAGTCCGACGTGCTCGGTCGCCCGCACGGCTACTCGCGAGTGCACGTCGTCGATTCGACGACCTTCCCGACCATCCCATCGACGACCATCACGTTTACCGTGATGGCGAACGCGCACCGCATCGCGAGCGCAGCGAACGAGCTCTAGTCTGCCGGCGATTCCCGGCCGTACTGCCTGCGCCGCTCCTCAGTACGGGAAGTACTTCTTCAGCGCCAGGAATCGCTTCTCCATCAGGTGCCAGCTCAACAGTGCCAGCACGATCGTGACAGCGGTGCACAACAAGAAGAAACCCAACTGCCACGGCAACTGTGTGCCGCCGATCGGGATCGGCAACCCGACCACCCGAACCAGAACAGCGCGCACGATCACGTGGATCACATACAACCCGTAGCTGTACTTGCCGAGAAAATGCAGCCAGGGACTTCGCAAGAAGCGCGTGTATCGGCTCTCCGGAGGTCCGAGGACCCCGAGCAGGACCATCGACGCGAAACAGGCGCAGAGCAGCGAGTAGCCGACTGTGTAGATCCCAACGTGATCCACCGCGTTCCCGCCGCCGTACCACAGAATCGCGAAGCTGATCGGCGCCAGCGCAATCAGCAGCCAACGCGCGACACGGGTCAACACTTCGTTGTCGATCGGGCTCTGCACCAGGATGGCCAGCAACGCGCCAGACAGCAGCGTGTCCATCCGCGACGGTGTGAAGGTGTAGATCGAGTGCGGTTCGAACCCTGCGACATCCAGGCCGACTCGGATGAAAAACGCGAGACCGATCAGAACGACACACGTGTTGCGCAACGCGCCGCGCGACAGCATGAACACGACCAACGGCCAGACCATGTAGAACTGTTCTTCGATCGCCAACGACCAGAAGTGGCTCGTGGCGAGCCCCGTGTGGACCCCCTCGAAGAACGTCCACAAGTTCGAAGCGTAGAGCCACAGCCACAGCTGGATCTTCTCGAGTTCGACGAACTGCGCCAGTTGGCCGGGGCCGAGCATCCGGTTGGCGAAAAATGGCAACACGACGAAGAAGGCCGCGAGGTAGGCGTAGTAGAGTGGAAAGATCCGCAGCACACGCCGCAAGTAGAAGCTTCGAAAATAGTGCTGGGAGTTGCCCTTGGCTTCCAGCAGGATCCCGGTGATCAGGTAACCGGAGAGCACGAAGAACAGATCGACTCCCGCCCACCCCATCGCCGCGATCTTGTAGTACGCGGCGTCGATCCCGCTGTCCGTGACGCGCTTGACGATGCTGAAGTGGTAGATCATCACCGTCAGCACAGCGATCCCACGCAGCCCATCGAGTTCCGGGACCCGCCCCTCCCTGCGGACCTTCGTCACCCCCATCGGTTTGCGCCCTGTGGTTCGGTTTTCGAATCCATCAGTCGTGCGCGTCTTCATCGGCCGCGGGTCGCATCCCGAGCACGCTCAAGAAGAAGCTCGACAGTACGATCTGGAATCCGAGTGTCAGCGCGAGTGTCGAGGGGACGACGATTCGCAGCACCTGCTTGGGATCCAACTCGCCGAACGACTGCGAACCCCAATCGCCGAGCGCGTAGATCGCGGCCCCGAATCCAAATGCGGCCAGCCCCCCACCAGCGGCCAGGCCTGTCTCGAGCGTGATGTAGCGAAACAGCTGATTCATCCGTGGGTCCGGGGGCATCAGCCCCTCGCCCATCGCGTACACCTTCACCAATGCGGCGAACAGGATCATCTGAAACCCGATGATGATCGCGGCGGAGGCGTACAGGAGCGTGTGGACGTCGAAGTAGACGCCGCCGAGACTCCGCGCGCCCGGCAGGATCCATGCGCCCAACAACACGCCGGCCGCCATCATCACGATGCCCGGGTACATGAACAGCCAGCGCGGACTGAACAGCAGCAAAAAACGAAGGTGGCGCCAACCGTCACGCCAACTGCGCAGATGCGGCGCGCGACTTCGCCCGTCCGGTGACAGCGTCGTCGGCACCTCGGTCATTCGAAGTCCGAGCAACGTCGATTTCACCACCATCTCGGACGCGAACTCCATCCCGGTTGTCTGGAGTCGAAGCCTTTCGATCGCTGCCTTGCTGAATCCGCGAAGACCACAATGGAAGTCCCCACTGGGACTCCGGAAGAACAGCCGGCCGATCGCGGTCAGCACCGGGTTTCCGAGGTAGCGGTGCAGCGGCGGCATCGCGCCTGGCGCAATACCGCCGAGAAACCGGTTTCCCATCACGAGTTCGTAGCCGTCGCGCAGCTTCTCGACGAATGGCATCAGTGCCGAAAAATCATAACTGTCGTCCGCGTCGGCCATGATCACGTAGCGACCGCGCGCAGCAGCGATTCCACCGCGCAATGCGGACCCGTAGCCCTTGGCGGGAACATCGACGACCCGCGCCCCATTGCGTCGCGCGATGTCTTGGGAACCATCAGTGCTGCCGTTGTCGGCGATCAACACTTCGCCCGCGATCTGGTTCTCCTGCAGGCACTTCAGAGCCTTGACGATGCAGATTTCGAGCGTCTCCGCCTCGTTCAGGCAGGGCATCACGACCGTGAGTTCGAGATCCTGTTCAGGACCAGACGGCGCGTCGGGCATTCGTTCTCCTACCGGGTCTCGGGAGTATTGCAGCCGTGACGGAACTTGGACATTTCAGCGCCCCCGACTCGCAGCCGGGGTCTGGAATCAGCGGGTTGCCCGAGTTTGCGTTGCTTTCTCGACCCATTCCACGAATCCTTGCGCGCTTGCGTATGGGTCGAACATCGGCCCGTCCAACTTGAGTGCTCAGCGGATCCCGCATCTGTTTTCGCCGGCGCATGTTATCCAAATTCCAGATGAATCCAGTACGATCCGAAGACGTTTTGGTTGCCGGCCCTGTCGGTCTTGTGAGAGCCGAACCGCCCCGAGGAGCAGAGTGATGCCCGGAATCGTTGTGCTCACGGCCGGCGGCGACTACGCGTCGCGGCTGCTGCTCGGCCTCGGCGTTCGCGGAGTGGTCCCCGAGGCGACATTCGTTGCGCCCCATCTGCATTCGCGCAACGCCGCGGTATCCGATGGGCTGCGACGCAACGCGAGCCCACGCCGCTTCGCCGCAGCGGTGTTTCGACGACTGCTATCCCAAGTCGACGACAGTCTCGGACCACAGGGATTCCTGGAGCAATGGTCCGAGTTCTCGAATCGCGTCGAGGTCATGCCCTCGGTGAACGACACCGCGACCGAGGCGGCCATCCGAGAAATCGCACCCGATTATTTGATCCTGGCCGGCTGCAGCATCG
>JAJDAM010000702.1 GCA_029261905.1 Deltaproteobacteria bacterium | reverse complement strand
GACGACTTCGAGGGCACGATCGAGTTCGACGAGAGCAACGCCTCCGCCTCGTCCGTGGCGGTCACCATCCAGGCCGCCAGCATCGACACCAACGAGAAGGACCGCGACACGCACCTCCGCTCGGGCGACTTCTTCGACGTCGAGAAGTTCCCGAACCTCCGCTTCGAAAGCACAAAGGTGACGGTCGCCGATGGGCAGAAGGGAAAGATCGCGGGCGAGCTGACGATTCACGGCGTGACGAAAGAAGTCGTCATCGACGTGAAGTTTCTCGGCAGTGGCAAGGACCCCTGGGGCAACGTGCGCGCCGGCTTCCGCGGCGAACTGACGATCAGCCGACGCGACTACGGGCTCAACTGGAACGAACTGCTCGAAACCGGCGGCGTACTGGTCGGCGACGAGATCGAGATTCGCATCGATGTCGAAGGCGCGCTCGAGGACTGATCGACGACTGATCCAACCGGCTGCCGAACGGCAGCCATTACGACAACGGAGGAAACAAATGCGAGTCAATGCAAAAAACGGTGGTGCACTGCTGGCGTCTGCGGTCGCGGGGCTGCTGGTCATGGCGGGTTCCGCCACGACCGCCGGAGCCGAAGGGAACAAAGTCCACTGCTACGGCGTCAACAAGTGCAAAGGCACGGGTGCATGCGGGGGCAAAGGGCACTCGTGCGCGGGTGAGAACAGCTGCAAGGGCCAGGGATTCCTCGAGATTGACGAGGAAACCTGCCTGAAGATCGAAGGCGGGCGACTCACGCCGGAGAAGAAGTAACTAGTGAGTAGGTGGCGCGCAGGCCCTGGTGGCCACTGGCCCCAACTGGGGTTCGGTGTGGGTCTGCGCGCCGAGCACTACGAAGACGTAGTCGGCGCGGCGTTGGCTGACGGACAGGCAACTGACGGACAGGCAAGCGGCGCAACGTCGTCCGGTCGCTCGGCAGTCGAGGTCGACTGGTTCGAAGCGATCAGCGAAAACTACATGGAAACAGCCGGACGCCCTCTCGCCATACTCGAGGCGGTGCGTCGCGACTACCCGGTTGCGCTCCACGGTGTATCGCTCTCGATTGGAAGCAGCGATCCACTCGACGTCGACTACCTGAAGAAGCTGTCCGCTCTCGTCGATCGCATCGAGCCTGCGATTGTCAGCGACCATCTGTGCTGGAGCAGCTTCGGGGGCCGACAACTCTACGACCTGTTGCCGCTGCCGCTGACCGAGGAAGTGCTCGATCACGTCGTTTCGCGCGTCCGTGAGGTCCAGGATCGACTCGGACGGCGCATCCTGCTCGAAAACCCTTCGACGTATCTGGCCTGGGAGTGCACGAACATTCCCGAAGCCGAATTCCTCACACGCCTAGCGGAACTCGCCGACTGCGGGTTGCTTCTCGACGTCAACAACGTGCACGTCACGTCGACGAACATGGGTCTCGACCCGTATGCGTACATCGACGCGATCGCGCCGGGCCGTGTAGGACAGATTCACCTGGCCGGGTTCGAACAGAGGGACGGCTATCTGTTCGACACGCACAGTCAGCCTGTCAGTGAAGAAGTGTGGGCGTTATACCGACATGCGCTGCGACACGTTGGCCCCTGCACGACGATGGTCGAGTGGGATGCGGATATCCCGCCCTGGTCTGTGCTCGCCGAGGAGGTCGAGCGCGCCAGGCACTTTGCGCAAGCGTTTGTTCGGCCCGACCATCAATCGACGGCGCGGACCGCCACGTACGAGGACCCGCATGGAATCTCCGACCCTCGCTGAGTTACAGCAAAGCCTGTCGACGCGAATCCTCGATGCGAACGTCCAGGGTTCATCAGTTCCACGGTTCGACGACGGACTCGAACACCACCTCGCGGCGCCGGACGCTGCGGACCTCTCGTCGCGCCTCGGTGTCTACACAACAGGCTACCCGGCGCGAATTCGCGAAGCGGTCAGCGAGGCGTTCCCGGCGATCGCGATCATTGTCGGCGATGGTTCACTCGGCGCGATGCTCGAACGCTATCGACCGCACGTTGCCACGGGTTGGTGCAACCTCAACTCGATCGGCGAACGATTGCCGACGTTTCTCGAGACTGATCGACTGTCGGAAGAACTCCCATTCCTGCCCGACCTGGCACAGCTCGAGTGGCGAGTATTCGAGAGTTTTCACGCGTCGATCGGAGAGCCCGCCGACCTCGGCTTTGCGTCAGACTGGGAATTGAGTGACTGGGAACGCGCGCGGATTCGATTTCAGCCTGGCGTCGCAATCGTGTCGTCCGCATGGCCGATCCATGACCTGCGGGCCGCGCGCGAATGCGAGCGCTCTGCAATCGAGATCGAACTGGTCGGACGACCGCAGTCGGTCTGGGTCTATCGCCAGGGCTTCGAAGTCGTGACCGAGCCGCTCGACGAGTTCGAAGCGCTCGCCACCCACGGCCTGGTGGCAGGCAGGACGCTCGGCGACGTCATGGGCCAACTGGAATCCGCGGGAGCCGACGCAGGAAGCGTGCTCGAGCTGTTTTCCCGCTTCGCGGCACTCGGCGTGATCGAAGGCTGCGACCGCGAACCGTAGCCCCCGACAGACCCGCTTCGGCCGTCCATTCGGCCGCCTGCGCCCGCCTCGCCCCGCACACGCTCCCGGCGGGGTGATAGGCTACGTTGTCGCCCCGCTGCAAATGAACCGGCGACCCGGCTCGGTCGGACGCCCATCTTTGTGGACTCCTTCAGTCGACCATCTCGTCCCGGAGGCGTTCGCACCGAACCAGGAGAACGCCCCTATGCGCGAAGCTGTCATCGTCTCAACTGCCCGCACCGGACTCGCCAAGTCTCACCGCGGTGGATTCAACAACACCGGCGGAGCGGCCATGGCCGGCCACGCCATCAAGCACTCGATCGAGCGCGCCGGGATCGAGCCGGGCGAGGTGTCGGAAGTGGTTCTCGGCTGCGGCACGCCGCAGGGAACGACCGGCAACAACATCGGTCGCGTCGCCGCGCTGAAGGCGGGCTGCCCGATCACCACCACCGGCGTGACCGTCAGCCGTCATTGTTCATCCGGTCTCAACGCGATCGCGACGGCCGCCGGCCGCATCATCGTCGACGGCGAAGACATCGTCGTCGGAGCTGGCGTCGAATCGATCAGCTTGAGCATGACCGGAGGAGGATTCTCCCACCAGGTCGACAAGCCGTTGATGGAACAGTACCCGGGCCTGTGGATGCCGATGATCGAGACGGCCGACATCGTCGCCGATCGCTACAAGGTCAGCCGCGAATACCAGGACGAGTACTCGCTCGAGAGTCAGAAGCGCACCGCCGCGGCGCAAGAAGCCGGCCTGTACGACAACGAAATCGTCCCGATGGACACCCAGATGATGGTCAAGGACAAAGAGTCGGGCGAGACCTCGTTTGTCGACTACGTCGTCACCAAGGACGAGTGCAATCGCCCGACGACCACACTGGAAGGCCTGCAGAAACTGAAGCCGATCCGCGGTGAAGAGCACTACATCACCGCCGGAAATGCGTCCCAGCTTTCGGACGGCGCCGCTTCGGTGGTCATGATGGAAGCCGACGAAGCGAAGCGACGCGGCATCGAGCCGCTCGGCGCGTTCCGAGGTTTCGCCGCCGGTGGCTGCAAGCCCGACGAGATGGGCATCGGTCCGGTCATCGCGGTCCCGCGACTGCTCGAGCGCGCGGGCCTGAAGGTCGACGACATCGACCTGTGGGAATTGAACGAAGCGTTCGCGAGCCAGTGCCTCTATTGCCGCGACACCCTCGGCATCGACCCGGCGAAGTACAACGTCAACGGCGGCTCGATTTCGATCGGCCACCCGTTCGGAATGACGGGTGCGCGCTGCGTCGGCCACCTGCTGCTCGAAGGCAAGCGCCGCAAAGCGAAGTGGGGCGTGGTCACGATGTGCATCGGTGGTGGCCAGGGCGCCGCGGGGCTCTTCGAGATCTATTAGAACGTCCAGCCAGAGTTTCGCTGTTCGGGTCGTTCAGTCCCGAATGGAATACCGATTCAAACGAGAAGTCGAACCGCCCGTCCCGAACCCGGGGCGGGCGGTTTTCGTTCGCAACCCTGCCGCAGACTGCGCGTCCGAATCTCGAGCCAGTCGACTACCCTTGGCGCCATGCCTCCGATCGACTTCAAGCTCGAAACCGAGATCCGTGTCACGCCGGCCCGGCTTCACACGTTCCTGTGCGACCTTCACAACTACGTTCCTCTCCACCCGCTGATCGAATCGATCGAGGAAATCGCGCCGCTCGGTGAAATGCCCAATTCGCGTCGTTATCGCGTCGTCGACAAGATCCCGATTGGCCCGTTCAAACTTCGGACCGTCTACACCGCCGCACTCGAGTCCGTCTCGGAGCACGAAGTCCACGGGCACGCCTGGCAGTCGCCAGGTGTTCGATTGAAGACCATCTACCGACTCGAGGAAACCGAATCGGGGACGCGGCTCGTCGAACTGGTAGCGGTGTCAGCGCCGCGAATTTTTCGGAACTTCGTGATCAGCCAGGCGCAAAAATCGCACGAGGAGACGCTTGGAAAAATGAAGGAACTCCTTGAAGCGGGGTGATTGGTGGGTTCCGAGTGGCGGCGTGCGTTCCCGATTCAGTAGCGTGCGTTCTCTCGGTATTCGCGGGCGAGTTCACCGACAACGAACCAAGCAAGGAGATCTAATGTCCTTCCGACTCCCGGTCACATTCCTCTGTGTTGTGCTCCTGAGCCTGACGCAGTCGGCCGCCTTCGCGGGTGATCCGGTTCCGCCCTCGGAATCGCTCGAAGGCGCGTTCATGACGATCGACAAATTTTCGCCCTATGCGAATCGCAATTTCCCGGTCGACGTGTTCTGGGGCGACACGCATCTTCACACGAGCCTTTCGATGGATGCGGGCGCGTTCGGTGCGCGCACGACGCCCGACGACGCCTACCGCTTTGCGAAGGGACAACAGCTGAACTCTTCGACGGGCGTGCCCGCACGCCTCTCGCGTCCGCTCGACTTCCTCGTAGTCGCGGATCACTCGGACAACATGGGCTTTTTTCCGTTGCTGCAAGCGGGCACTCCGAGCCTCCTCGCGGATCCGACGGGTCGCAGGTGGTACGACATGATCCAAGCCGGCGGTCAAGAGAGCGTGCAGGTTGCGGTCGAGGTCATTCAGCGTTTCTCGACGGACACTTTCCCACCGGCGCTGTCGTCCGTTCCGGGTTCGGCCGCGTATCGCGACACCTGGGAGCAGATCATCAAGGCGGCCGAAGATCACAACGATCCGGGCCATTTCACGGCATTCATCGGATTCGAATGGACGTCCAACGACAAGGGAAACAACCTGCACCGCGTCGTGATGTTCCGTGATGGTAAGAACAAGGCGAGCATGATCGAGCCGTATACGACGCTCCCGCCGCTCGGGAGCCCCGATCCCACGAAGCTCTGGGATTGGCTCGAGGCCTACGAGGCCAAGACCGGCGGCCGAATCATGGCACTCGCACACAACGGCAACCTCTCGAACGGCATCATGTTCCCGCTCGCGAAGACCTACTTCGGTCACAAGGTCAACGAAGAGTATGCAACCACCCGAGCGCGCTGGGAGCCGATCTACGAAGCGACGCAAATCAAGGGCGACGGCGAGACGCATCCATTCCTCTCGACGAATGATGAGTTCGCCGATTATGAAACGTGGGACCAGGGCAATCTCGATCTCTCGGTGCCGAAAGAGGACGAGATGCTGCAGTTCGAGTACGCGCGTTCGGGCCTCGGCGTCGGCATGCAGGTCGAAAACCGAGTAGGCGTGAATCCGTACAAGTTCGGCATGATCGGTTCGACCGACAGCCATACGGGTCTCGCAACGGCTGGCGAGGACAACTTCTTCGGCAAGCACGCGGGCGCGGAGCCGAACGCCGATCGCTGGAAGCATCCGATGGCGAAGATCGGAGATCTCAGTTACGAGAGCTACAACATGGCGGCCTCCGGCCTCGCGGGTGTCTGGGCGAAGGAGAACACACGAGCGGCGATCTTCGATGCGATGATGCGCAAGGAGACGTACGCGACGACCGGCCCGCGCATGATGGTTCGCTTCTTCGGCGGCTGGGAGTTCGACGCTAGCGATGCGGAGACCCGATTGCCCGCGAATGTCGGCTACGCGAAGGGCGTGCCGATGGGCGGCGATCTTCCGCAGGCGGCCGAGGGCAGCGACGCCCCGACCTTTCTCGTTGCGGCGCGCAAGGACCCGATCTCGGGGAACCTCGACCGCATCCAGGTCGTGAAGGTCTGGGTCGACAATTCGAACTCGCAACACGAGAAGGTATACGATGTAGTCTGGGGCGGAGCCCGAAGCCCCGGCGAGGACGGCAAGTTACCCGCCGTGGGCAGCACGGTCGATGTCGCGAATGCGACCTGGACGAACACGATTGGGGAGCCCGAACTCATCGGATTCTGGACGGACCCCGACTTCGATGCGGCCGAATCGGCCTCCTACTACGCGCGCGTGCTCGAGATTCCAACTCCGCGCTGGATGGCCTACGAGGCGAAGCGATTCGGACTCGAGAATCTGCCGGAAGAAATCGAGATGACGACGCAGGAGCGCGCCTACACTTCTCCGATCTGGTACACGCCGCCGAAGAAGTAGAGACGTAGGCAGAGTCGAATGGAGGGCAGGTCGCAATGAATCGCCTGCTCCGCGAGCCGTTGGTGCACTTTTTCATCGGCGGAGCGCTGTTGTTCGCATGGTACGATCTCGTCGCGGACGAAGCGTCGTACGCGCCGGATCGTATCGTCATCGATGCGAACCGCGTGACCGCACTCGCGACGACCTTCCAGCGGATCTGGCTGCGACCGCCCACGAGCGAAGAGCTCGACTCGCTCGTGAGCGACTTCGTCGATGAAGAAGTGCTCTACCGCGAGGGCCTCGCGCTCGGTCTGGATCGAGATGATCTCGTGATTCGTCGCCGACTACGGCAGAAGGTCGAGTTTCTGCATTCGGACCTCGTAGGATTCGCGCCTCCGACAGAAACTGAGCTCGGCGAGTTCCTGGCTTCGAACCGCGAACGATTTCGAACCCCTGCCCTCGCCTCGTTTCACCAGGTCTACGTGAATCCCGAAGCGAAGACGAGCGACGCCACTCCATACGAACGCGCCAACTCGATGCTCGCGCACCTTCGCTCAGGAAGCGCCGTCGAAGGTGACCCCACGCTGCTTCCGGAATCGATGCGGAGCGTTAGCGAGCGCGAGATCAGCTCGGTCTTCGGCGAGCAATTTGCGGCCGATCTCGTTGCGCTCGGGGGAGAGGGTTGGCTCGGTCCCTTCGCATCGAGCTTCGGACTGCATCTGGTCCAGATCGACGAGCGAGTGGAAGAGCATCTGCCCGAACTCGCGGAGATTCGCGCAGCCGTCGCCCGAGAATTCGAGGCTGAGCGGCGCGCCGAGCAGAATGCTCGCTTCCTCGAAGAGCTGCGAGCGCGCTACGACATCGAGGTGCGGATGCCGACCGACAAATCGACTGCGCTGTCGACCCCAACAGTGTCGCTGGGCGGGTAGCGACAGTGAAACGGTCTCTGCATTTCAAGCGACGCATTCTCGCGCGGGTCGCACTCGTCGCGATCGCGGCCGTCGCGCTGCTCGCGCCACCGGCGGCCCAATCACACGAAGTGCGTCCCGGCTACCTCGAGCTCAGCTCACGGGGCGAGGGTTCGTGGGACGTCCTTTGGAAGGTCCCGGCCAAGGGCGACCTTCGTCTCGGACTCAACGTGCGCTTTCCCGCAGGCTGCGAAGAGACACGAGTCGTGGCGCGTCGCGCGGGTACTGCGCATCTCGAGCAGTGGCGCGCGACCTGCGCTGAGGGTCTCGTCGGCCGATCGATTGTGATCGAAGGCCTCGAGGCTACGCGAACCGATGTGCTCGCGCGCGTAAAGCACGCGGATGGCACCACACAAACCGTACGCCTCACACCGAGCGAGAACGCGTTCGACATCGAGGCTGCTCCGAGTCGGCTCGAAGTCGCCGCCACGTACTTCAGTCTTGGTGTCGAGCACATCCTCCTCGGCGTCGATCATCTGCTCTTCGTGCTCGCGTTGCTCTTCCTGGTCGGCGCGCCGCGCAAACTCGTCGGTCCCATCACGGCGTTCACCGTGGCTCACAGCTTCACGCTAGCGGCCGCGACGCTCGGTTGGGTGCATGTGCCTTCCGCGCCGGTCGAGTCCGTGATCGCGCTGAGTATCGTCTTCGTCGCGGCCGAAGTGGTTCGCGGAGCGGACGGCCTTGCGGCTCGTAAACCCTGGTTGGTGGCGTTCTCCTTTGGCCTGCTGCACGGGTTCGGGTTCGCGGGTGCCCTGAGTGACGTCGGTCTACCGAGCCACGCGATTCCGGTCGCACTTGCACTGTTCAATGTAGGAGTCGAAGTCGGGCAGCTCGCGTTCATCGCGGTGGCGATCGGCGTTTTCAAGCTCGCATCACTCGGGCTTGGGTCACGAGCGGGTAGCGGCGAGGCGTGGAATGCGGCCGAGGCGGTCGCGATACCCGCGTCCTATGCCATCGGCATCCTCGGAACGTCCTGGCTGATCCAACGCACCGTGTCCTTCTGATGTTCTGATTCCGGGATGACGACTTGGGCGCTCGCTTCGTTCCCCTTCGTCCGGGTCAGCTGAACGACGGTCCGACGCATCTTCTCATCCAGGCGTGAGAGCCTCGGGAAGGCGCGGCTGTTGTTGCGATGCCCATCCAGTGATTGGAGTATCCTCTGACTCCATCCATTCGAACCCGACCAGCGCACTCAAGGAGCCCCCATGGAAAGCATCCTCGATCTTTTTCGACTCGACGGGCAGGTCGCGATCGTCACCGGGTCTGGCCGCGGCATCGGCGCGGCGACCGCCATCGCCTATGCCGATGCGGGCGCCGACGTGGTGATCTCCGCACGCACCGTTGCGCAACTGGAAGAGACGGCCGAGAAGGTTCGGGCTCGGGGGCGCCGCGCGCTCATCGTGCCCTGTGATGTGCTCGACGCCGAACAGCGACAGAATCTCGTCGAGAAGACGGTCGATGAATTCGGTCGTCTCGACATCCTCGTCAACAACGCTGGAGGATGGCCGCCCAAACCCACGCTCGATACGACCGAGAAGGAATTCGAATCGTGCTTCCGCTTCAATGTGACGACGGCCTTCGCGATGACTCGGCTGGCCGTGCCCGTGATGGCGCGGACGGCGGGCGCCGGAGCGATCGTGAACATCTCGTCGGTTGCGGGACGCTTCAACGCTAGAGGTTTCGCCGCGTACGGAACCGCCAAGTCGGCGCTCTCGTTTCTGACACGCACACTCGCGCAGGACTTCGCGCCCAAGGTGCGCGTGAATGGGATCGCAGTCGGGTCGATTCTCACCGAGGCGTTGTCGAACTTCATGAACGACGACCTCGAAAGACAGATGCTCGCGAAGACGCCGATGAGGCGGCTGGGAAGGGTCGAGGACATTTCGGCCTGCGCGCTCTATCTCGCATCGCCGGCAGCCAGCTACGTGACGGGCGAGATCTATGGCGTCAATGGTGGGCTCACCGGAATCCAAGTCGAAATGCCACTGGCCGACATCTAGCCCGGCGCGACGCGCCGGACAGCGGAATGCGAAGGAGAAACGACATGACCTATCGCGTGATTCAATGGGCGACCGGCGGTGTGGGGCG
>JAJDAM010000701.1 GCA_029261905.1 Deltaproteobacteria bacterium | reverse complement strand
TTCGTGCTCGCCCGCCGCCGCGCGCTTTTCAGAGATTCCTTCGGCCCACATCGAAGTCGCCAGCGCGCGCAATGCGTCGGTCTCGGTGAACATGCCCACCAACCGACCCTCTTCGTCCACAACGGGCAAACATCCGATTCGAAGGTCGGCCATGCGGTCCGCGGCGTCTCCGAGCGACGAGTCCTCGCGCGCAGTCTCCGGGGCATGAGTCATGACTTCGCCGACGCTCCACTCACGGGCCAGTTCGCGGTCTTCGACCGCAAGCCGGGCCTGCCTGCTCAGTGTCACCGGAAGTGCGGCGCGCAAATCGTCGAGTGAGAGCACACCGACTACCCGGTTGTCGTGGTCCACGACCGGCAGATGTCGGATGCCCGAGTCCACCATCTGGTCATGCGCTTCGAGTACCGCTGCATCGGGGGCGATCGAGATGGGACTTCCGCTCATCCACCCTTTGACGTTCTTGTCCATTGGAACACTGCCTCACACTTGTTCGTAGCATTAGGCCTGTAGCGAGGCCTGTAGCGCTACGCCACACCTGGACTGAAGGACGCCTTCAGCCGACGGCCGCCAAGCTGTGCACGGATCCCGGCGTGACAAGGCGTCGCTTTCTACATCGAGTCGATCGACTCGGCGTCGGGCCGAATCGCGAACGGCCGCGGTCGAAGAGTCTGCCGATTTCTCGAGACAGCGACGCTATCCTCGATTGCACCCAGCGCTGTGGTACCTGGAGGATCGCGCGTGAATCTGATGTTCGAAGGGGTCGGCGCATTCGGGCTCGGCGCCGCGGGATGGACGCTGCTCGAGTACCTGTTGCACCGTTTCGTTTTCCACGGTCGGTCGGCGACACGCCTGGGGGCAAAAGAGCATCGGCAGCACCACGCCAAGGTCGACTACTTCGCGCCGTGGTGGCAGAAGGCGCTCGCAGCGATGGCTGCTACTGCGATCGCGCTGCCATTGGCCATCACCATCGGTGGTGCGGCCAACGGATCGTCGTTCACGGCCGGCTTCATCGCGATGTATCTGTCGTACGAGGTTCTGCACCGCCGCGCTCACACCCGTCCACCACGCGGTGGCTACGGCCGCTGGCGCCGTCGGAATCACTTTGCCCACCACTTCGCCGACCCCCGCCGCGCGATGGGAGTGACCACGCCGGTGTGGGATCTCGTCTTTGCAACGACGCTAGCCGTCGGGAAAGTCCGCGTTCCACGGCGTCTCGCGATGCCGTGGCTCGTCGACTCTCACGGGGAGATCTGGCCCGCCCATGCAGCCGACTACGAACTCGTCGGCAGCCCGCGCAGCGACAGTATGACGCGCCAGGCCGACACCGAGGCGGCGATGAGCAACCGCAGTCCCGCGGGTGAGGTCGCCGTGGATCGCTAGCGCTGGGGATAGGGGAGTGCGCGTCAGCCACCGATCCAACCCGGCGCGAACAACAGGAGCAGCCCGAGAATCAGCACGACGGCTCCCGAAACCAACTTCAACCAACGTCCTTCTCCCTCCTGCAGCTTGCGCTTTCGCATCGTGACCACGACCACGATCACCAGCAGGGAATCGTCGAAGACGTAGGCCAGGTTGTAGAGCACGAGGTAGGCGTGGTACTCCCAGATCGGGAGGTCCTGCAGGGTGAGGACCCGGGTGTAGACCGCCGGAATCCCGGCGGTACACAGGATTTCGACGACGTTGACCAGCACCGCCAGCACGATCGCACCGCCCAGCGCTGCGGGCAGCGACTCGGCATTGACGATCCCCCGCACACGGCTGTAGATGTGGGGCTTGACCGAGTCGGGAATGCTGAGCGACGGACCCTTGCCCCACGCCAGGAAGTCCTTCACGTGGATGCAGCCGACTCCGATGGCGAGGATCGCCAACACGATCTGTACCCAGCGGGACATCCCGACCAGTATGAAGATCGAAAGCCAGGCCGCCATGAAGGCGTAGTAGGCCACCCCACTCACGATCACGAACGTGGCCGCGACGACGACGACGCGCTGACGGTCTCGCACGTTGACCAGTACCGACAGCAGAAACAGCAGCACCCAGATCGCACAGGGGTTGAAGCCGTCCACCAGGCCGAGTACCACCGTGAACAGCGGCAACCCGAGCCGCTCCCACGACACGCTGCCCAGGATCGGAACCGTCACGCTGTCCGGGGCGACATCGTCCACGCCGCGGATCCAGGCCTCCAGCAGCGCTCCGGTCGTGGCGGCGTCGGAGAACCCGACGGTGAAGCGTCCGCAAAGATGGAAAGTGGGGACGCCCAACGTCGCCACGCCGTGCTCTCGGCCCAGCTGGCGCAGGCGCTCCGCCGCCTCCGGCTCGCGCTCCACATCGCGTATTTCGATCTCGAGGTTGGGCTCGCGCGCGGCGAGCTGGCGCAGAAAGCCGCGGGCCTCTGCGCAGTGGGGACAACCCTCGCGCGAGAACATCTCCAGCGTCAGACACGGCTCGGCGGTCGTTTCGACCGCTGCGAGTAGCGAGATCAAAATCACGGCGACCGACACGATCCACGGGCCTCGAACCATTTTCGGATTCTAGTAGAAGGCGCGGGACCTCGTTGGATTCAAAGTGCGGGTACGTCGTCGCTCGCAGCCCCGGTCGCACCGACGCGGAGCGCCCCGCGGGTCGAATCGTCGGGCGGGGTTGATCGAATGGCTCCCCGATCGATGGCTGCCGAGATTCTCGATGTTTATTTCGGAGAATGTTGCCGACTCGGGCCGATCTCGAGGGGGCTTTCTGGATCACGGTGACACACGGAGTGGGTCGCTCGAGACCACACGAGCGCCACATGAACCGGTGTCAGGCTTCCGCGCGCGTCGTCCCGTTGATCGGCGACCCACTTCGCCCGCGTCGAGGCATTTCGCCACAATCTACCATCATGAATAAGACAGGTCATTCAAAAATCGACCTGGTGTGTATCCGGTTGACGTGAACGATTCGGTCACCAACATTGTCTTACGAGCGTAGTAAGTAATAAGTAGGAACAAGAGGTTGGGAGGATTTCCGTGTCGGTATTCGAACAGACAGATCTCGGTACACGGAATCCAGCCGACTCGGGGGGATCCAGCAACATTGATGAGCCCGCGCTCGCGGGGATCGACGTTTCCGCTGGCGCCCCTCGGCACGTGTTGGTTTGCACCGATCGTTCGCCGGTCGCTGCCCAGCTGATGCGCCACGGCGTAGCTCTGGCGCACGTCTGGAATTCGCAGATGACCTTGATGCACGTCGTCGAGGCCGACCACGAAGGGGATCCTTTGCTTCCGACGCATCCGCTCGACTGGCAGCTGCGAATCCAGGAGGCTCGACTCTTCCTTGCGGATACGGTTTTCGATTCGGGTTGCGGCGATCTCGATTTCGGAACCGAACTGGGCGAGGGGAAACCCTTCGAACAGATCCAGGCGTGGTCCAACGCTCACGATGTCGACCTGACCGTGATCGCGAGTCACGGGGAAGGCGGACGAAGCTGTTGTGGGCTGGCGGGGACCGCTCACAAGCTGATCGAGGGCCTCGACGGTTCGTTGATGGTCGTCCCTACCAGCGAAGCCCCAGCCAAGAAGGTCGAGGAGGCGATCTATCGCAAAATTCTCGTCCCGCTCGACGGGTCGCTTCACGCCGCCAGCGTGCTGCCGTGGGCCACGCGCATTGGCGAGGCGCATGGTTCGGAGCTGATCCTCACTCATGTGGTCCCCACGCCGGAACTGACGCGAATCGGACCGCCGGAGGAAGAAGACATCGAGTTGGAAGAGTTGCTGATTCGCCGAAACGAACGGGTGGCCACCAAATACCTCACCGATATCCGCTCGCATCTCGGTGGTTCGGGGTTCACGACCCGGATCGTGCTCGCCCGAAAAGGGAATCCGCGTGACGAGTTGTCGCGGATCATTCACGAACAGGGGGTCGATCTGGTGGTGCTGTCCGCGCACGGCGCGACGGGCGCGACCGATCGCTCGCTCGGCAGTGTTGCGGCCCATCTGATTTCACACTCGCGTGCGCCGATGTTGGTGGTACGCCGCCGCACGAAGGCCCAGGGCGCGTGGGATCGAGCATGCGGGACGGCGGTTCGGCGGGTGCCTGCGCGCTTGCCCAGCATGACTGCGGCGTGACGCAGGACACGCCCGACCTCCAACCCGATCTACTCCAGAATTCTGCCCGTGAGTTGGCCCATATCCACCGGGTTTCGTCCGAGCCGTCGGGCGCGCTGGATTCACTGGCGGGTATGGCTGCAATGCCGCGCTGGCTCGAGGACGCCCGTACGCGGTTC
>JAJDAM010000700.1 GCA_029261905.1 Deltaproteobacteria bacterium | reverse complement strand
GCATGTCCAGCTTCCGATCCCGAACGGCTGGTTCGCGGTCGCGTTCAGTCGAGACCTGCGCGAAGGCGACGTGAAGCCGATCCATTATTGTGGCGAAGACCTCGTGCTGTTCCGCACGCGTTCCGGTCACGCCAAGGTGCTCGACGCGTTCTGTCCGCACCTCGGGGCCCATCTGGGTTATGGCGGGCGTGTGATGGCCGAGACCATTCGCTGTCCGTTCCACGCGTGGCAGTGGGACGGAACGACTGGCGACTGCACCCACATCCCGTACTGCGAACGAGTGCCCGCCAACGCGAAGGTGCGCGCATGGGAAGTGCAGGAGAAGAACGGCTTCATCTGGTTCTGGTATCACTCCGAAGGGGAGGCCCCCAGCTGGGATTTCCCCCACTACCCGGTATTCGAGGGGACCGACGAGGAATGGAGCGAACCACGCTCGTTCGAAGTCACGCTGGATGCACACATCCAGGACACGCACGAAAACAACAACGACCCGGTCCACTTCCTCTACGTGCACGGCGCGACGGAGATTCCCGTCTCTGAAATCGCTTTCACACCCGACAGCACCCACTACCGGATCACGAGTCATCACGAAGCGATCTACACGCATGGGACGTTCAACATGACCTTCCACCGCGATTCCTGGGGGCTCGGCCTCAATTGCATGGACATGCAGGGGATCCCGAACGTCGGCCTCCGGATGTTCGCCGCCACCACGCCGATCGATGAAAACAATGTCCAGTCGCGCTGGCTGCTGACGGCGACCCGTAACATGGTCGATATTGCGGGTGAGGAGTTCATGGTGAACATCACCGCCGGCATCCAGCAGGACTTCGATATCTGGAAATTCAAGGTCCACCGCGCGAATCCGGTGTTCTGCGAGGGCGACCATTACCTCGGCGACTACCGCAAGTGGGCACGCCAGTTCTACACTCATCCGGTCGGCGACGTCCGGAATGCGGAGGGCAACTGACATGGATCGCTACATGATCGTTTCGTCCGATGGCCATGCGGGACCGCATGCGTCGGAGTACCGAGAATACGTCGACCCCGAGTTCCGCGACGTGTTCGACATCGCACTCCCGATCCAGATCCAGATGACCGAGGCCGCGTCGAAGAGCTTCCTGGTCGACGAGATCAACAAGGAGTGGCGCAAGGGCAACGAGTACGAACTGTCGGGCGCCTGGGACGCCGAGGCGCGAGACAAGGTGCTCGACAGTGATGGCGTCGCCGCCGAAGTGCTGTTTCCCGACGGTGTCACCGAGATGAACGCGCCACCGTTTGGTGCAGGCTTCTCGATGGGGACCGAGGGAATCACCGCCGATCTGCAGTGGGCGGGCTCGATCGCACACAATCGTTGGATGGCCGAGTTCGTATCGACCGCGCCAGAACGCCGGATCGGTCTCGCGTGTATCCCGGTCCTGTGGGACATCGACCGTGCGGTCGAGGGGATCCGCTGGGCGAACGACAACGGCTTGCGCGGCATCATTCTCCCGCCGCGCTGGGGCAGCTTCGACGGCTATCACCACACGCGTTACGACCCGGTCTGGGAGATCTGCCAAGACCTCGACATGCCGATCCACTTCCACTCCGGTCCGGCGCCGATCGAGGAGTTCTTCGGGCCGGTTCCGGCCCCGGAAGGCCACGTGGTGCAATCGGGCGCGATGGGGATCTACATCACCGAGGTCGCGATGTGGTTGACTCGACCGCTGACTTTCATGCTCTGGGGTGGCGTGTTCGAACGCTTTCCGAAGCTCAAGGTCGCGCTGGTCGAGGGCACCGCGGTGTGGGTTCCTGAATATCTCGAACTCCTCGAACAGCGCTTTTCCGAATCTCACTACTCGATGAAGCTCGGTGACTACCGCAGCCACCTGTCGATGTCGCCCGCCGACTACTTCCGGCGCAATGTCCGGATCGGCGCATCGTGCATGCCGCGTCGCGAAGCCGAGATGCGCGACCGCATCGGTGTCGACAACATCATGTGGGGGACCGATTACCCGCACCCGGAGGGCAGTTGGCCGTTCACGAACGACCAGGTTCACGGGACGTTCGACGGTCTGCCCGAGGACGAAATCGCCAAGATGCTCGGTGGCAACGCGGCCGAGTTCTACAGCCTCGACACCGAGAAGCTGGCCCCACTCGTCGCGCGCATCGGCCCGGAGAAGCGCACGTTCCAGACTGCTGATTGATCCGGACGCTGAATCCAAAGAAACGCCAACCCAAGCAAGGAGCCTTTCATGACTGAAGGACCGAAGATCAACCCCGGCGACATCATTCTGTGGCCGATGCTCAAGCTGGCCTACGACACCCAACCCGAGAAGATCGCCGCACTGCTTCCGCCCGGTATCGATCCCGGTTCGCGGCCGAAGGTTCACCTCACGGTGTACAACTTCCCGGTACCCGACGTTCCCGAGTACGGCATCCTGATCAATGTCGAAGCCGACTACCAGGGGGAGGAGGGCTTCTACACGATTGGTTACGGGATCGACCAGGAGTCGGCGATCTTCATCAGTCGCGATCGCAACGGGCAGCCGAAATATCCGTGCGAAGTCTCCTACTACCGCATGCTGGACAGCGTACACGCGCGATGCACCCACCAGGGGTACACGTTCTTCGAGTTCGACGGGAAGGCGACCGACGTGCTCGAGAACCCGGAAGACCACTCCGAGACCGAATGGTGGATCAAAGTCTCACCCGGCGTCGGCATGCTGCCCGAAACGACCTACGATTTTCCGCCTCACGTGGTTCGCGTACACACGAAGTACGGCACGGCGTACAACCAGAAAGTCGAAGGGAAGTTGACGCTACGTGACAGCCCGTGGGATCCCATCAACGAATTGCTCCCGATCGAGAGCGAAGTGTCTGCGCGCCTCTGGACGCCGAACTCGTTCGAGCGCGACATCGCGCTCGCAGGCAAGTTGAACGGGGAGGCGTTCGCGCCCTACGCCGATACCATCAGCGGTTCGCGCTGGCCCGGCCAGAACGGCGGCCCCAAGCGAGGTTGATGGCTCGGCGGCGGGCTCGGCGGCGATAGCCGATTCGGATCTCGGAACGAGGGTTGGCCAGGCCACCCTCGTTCCGAATTGCGATCCTACGCGCTGGTCCCGCGACTTATCCCTGATTCGAAATTCGCGAGTCGGTCAACGACGCGGAGGCGGCCAGGGATGGCCTCCGCTTCCGAAGTGTTGCGAATCAGGGTTATGAAGCGGTGTCACCGTTGGTTTCGCCACCACGGAACTCGAGCCCTTCGAATTTTCCGGATTTTCGCCAGCCGTCGATGTACTGAAAGTACGCGACGGGTCCCATCGGATAGCCGCTCGAGTTGAGCCGTTCGCGCCGACCGATCGGTCCGCCTTCGTTGTTGTAGTAGCCGGGCGTGCAGTCCGGGTTGCCGAGGAACGATTGCGTGTTGCCCTCGAGCATCTGCACCCATGCCTGCTCGGCGGCCGTACTGACCTCGACTTCTGCGGCTCCGGATTCGAGCGCGTGGGCCAACACCGAGGCGATCGTTGCACCGGCTTCGGTCAGGTTGTGCGTGATGTTGGAAATCAGGTTCGCGCCCTGGCTCGGTCCGACGACGAACAGATTGGGAAAGCCGTGCACGTGGATGCCGTGCAGGCTCTGCATCCCGTCCGACCAGCGTTCCGAAAGGGTCTGCCCGCCGCGGCCGACCGCGTCGAAGCCCGCGCGTCTGCCATAGTCGGTCCCCACTTCGAAGCCCGACGCAAAGATCAGACAGTCGAGCGGATAGTGGACGCCGGCGACCCAGACGCCTTTCTCATCGATTCGCTCGACTCCCTTTCCGCCGGTGTCGACCAGGTGCGCGCCGGGCTCGTTGTAGGACTGCAGGTATTCGTCGTGGAAACAGGGACGCTTGCAAAGCTGGCGATACCACGGTTTCAACGCTTCGGCGGCGGCGCGATCGTTCACGATCGCGTCCACGCGGGCGCGGATCTCCGTCATCTTCTCGTCATCGCTGTCTTCGAAGGCGCGCGCGATGGTCTCCGGCCCGAGGGTTGCGCCCTCGACACTCATCTCGGCGACGACCCGGTCGCGGATTCGCTGAGCGATGTCGGTCCATCCGTCCTTGACGAGGTCCTCGTCGGCAAATCCGCCTGTCTGGAGAGTTGCGAAATTGATGAGCCACTTCTGCTGCCAACCCGGTTCCAGTTCGGCGAACCAGTCGGGTTCGATCGAGTGATTGTTGCGAACGTCGATCGACGACGGGGTACGCTGGAATACGTAGAGTTCCAGCGCGTCCCGTGCCAGGGGCTGGATGCATTGCACCGCGGTGGCGCCCGTGCCGATGATGCCGACGCGTTTATCGGCCAGGCGTTCGAGCGGCGCACCTGCTGGGTCGCCACCGGTGTATGCGTAATCCCAACGACTGGTGTGGAAGCAATGACCCCCAAAGGTTTCGATGCCCGGGATGCCGGGTAGTTTCGGGCGATGCAGCGGCCCGGGACCCATCGTGACGAATCGGGCGCGGATCTCGTCGCCCCGATCGGTGCGGATGATCCATCGGGACGTGGTCTCGTCCAACACCAGACCCTTCACTTCGGTGGAAAACAGCGCGTTGTCGTACAACCCGAATGTGGTCGCGATTCGCCTGGCGTGTTCGAAGATCTCCGGCGCGAAGGTGTATTTCTGGCTCGGCATGTGTCCGGTTTCTTCGAGCAGCGGCAGGTAGATCATCGCCGCGGTGTCGCACATCGCACCGGGGTAGCGATTCCAGTACCACGCGCCGCCGACGTCGCCGCCGCCTTCGATGATGCGTACGTCGTCGATCCCGGCCTGCTTCAGTCGGGCACCGGTACAGAGCCCCGCGAACCCGCCTCCGATGATCGCGACCGTCACCTCGTCGAAGAGCGGCTCTCGCTCGACTCGCTCGACATAGGGGTCGTCGAGGAAGTGAGCGAAGCGTCCGGTCGGCTCGATGTATTGAGCATTCCCATCGGATCGAAGTCGCTTGTCGCGCTCGGCGCGATATCGGGCGCGAAGCGCCTCTCGATCGATCGGCTCGGCCTGCTTCGGCTCGCTGGCTCCATCGGTAGCGCTCATGCGGGTCTCCTCATCTGCCGCCAGGGCAGAGCACGATAGCCATCCAGGCCCTTTTCGCGCGAGGTTCTTTCTGTCGGCGCGAAAGCCCTTTTTCCCGCGACTCATCGGCCGGATGCAGATAAGATCCGGACTGTCGATTCGGGAGGGCGTCGATGAGGCTGAGGCATCGTTGGATGATCGCCATCGCGCTGGTGTGGCTCGGGGGAGTGGCTTCCGCCGAACCGCTCGAACGTGCGAGCGTCGAGGTGTTGGGGGAAGCCGGGCCGCACTGGGTGTGGGTTCCCGATCGGTTGTTGAGCCACAGCATGCTGTTCGATGGAGATTCGGGCGAAGTGCTGGGGATGATCGACTCGGTCGGCCAGATCACGCCCAAGCCCCCATTGGTCTCCCGACGACGCAACGAGATCTACTCGGCGGATCTCGCCTATTCGCGCGGTCTTCGCGGAGAGCGGATCGATTTCGTCAGCATCTACGACGCGCGGACGCTGGCGATTACCGGAGAGGTTCTACTGCCGACGCGCAGCGCCGAGAGCAACGCGTCGGTCGCTTACGTCGAACTGATCGGTGAGCGGTTCGTCGCGATCTTCAACCAGTTTCCGAACGCGTCGGTTTCGATCGTCGATCTGGAGAGTCGCACGTTCGTCGAAGAGATCGTGATCACGGGTTGCGCGGGTATCTATCCCGTCAGCGAGAGGAGTTTCGCGACCCTTTGTGGAAACGGCAGTGCTCTGCTCGTGCGACTCGATGAAATGGGACACAAGGCTGCGTTCTCGGCCAGTGCGCCGTTTTTCGACGTGGTCGTGGATCCCGTTTTCATGGCTGCAGGACGGGATGGAACGCGTTGGACCTTCGTTTCGTTCGAGGGGCAGGTACACACCATCGACTTCGCGGGCGACAAGCCCCTGGTCAGTGCCGCGTGGTCGCTCCTCGGCGAGGCCGATCGCAGCGATCAATGGAGGCCCGGGGGTCTTCAGCACGTCGCATTGCACGCGCCGTCGAAGCGGTTGTTCGTGGCGATGCATCGAGGGGGTCCCGGAAGTCACAAGGAAGCGGCCAGTGAGATCTGGGTCTGGGATCTGGCAAAACAATCGCGTGTGCAACGTTTCGAGACCCCGAATCTCACGGCGGCGTTCTTGGGACCTTTCCTCGGTCTTCCATCCGGTGGCTTCGTCGAATCGCTGGTCCAGTGGATCGTTCCGCCGGGTGGTGTCCACGCACTGGCGGTCAGCCAGGACGATTCGCCGCTGCTGTTCGCGCGCAATGCCGAGCTTGGCGCAGTCGCGGTGATGGACGCGATGAGTGGGGAGACGCTTCGCTTTCTCACCGAGGTCGGTCTCGCGGGTCCGACCCTGAAGGTCCCCTGATGGCTCTCGACCCGGCCCAGCTGATGGCTCTTTATTCAGCCCAGCTGACGGCTCTCGACCCGGCCCAGCTGATGGCTCT